>CAMLRH010000275.1 GCA_946482375.1 uncultured Caulobacteraceae bacterium
CGTCCGACCCTCAGATTCGTAGTCTGATGCTCTATCCAGCTGAGCTACGGGCGCGCACGCCTTGCGGCGAGGGCGCGGAACCTAGTGGCGGCGGGGGCGGATTGCAAGCCTGCGCGGGCGCCAATCAGCGCCAGCAGCGAACCTCGACGCCGGGCCAGGGCGTCGCCTCGTAGACGGCCCTCGCGACGGCCCGCGCGAGGCAGTCGGCGGCCAGCGCGCCGAGGCGGGCGACGGCCAGCGGCGCGGGCTCGGCAAGCGGCCTGCGGGCGGTGGAAAGCGCGAAGACGACATCGCCATCGAACGGCGAATGGATGGGCCGGATGGCGCGGGCTAGGCCGTCCTGGGCCATGACGGCGACGCGCCTGGCCTGGGCGGGCGTCAGCGCGACGTCGGTGGCGATGGCGGCGATGGTGGTGTTGGCGCGCGCGGCGGGCTGGGCCTTGGCGAGGCCCCAGTCGTCAGGGGCCGTCACGAGCTTGCCGCGCACCCCGCCGAATTCGTCCGCGATCTCGTAAGGCGCGGCCCAGAAGGTGTGGCCATCGCCCGCCACCACCGAGCCGAAGCTGTTGACGGCGACGATGGCGCCGACGGTCAGCCCATCCTCTGTGACGATGGAAGCCGAGCCGACGCCGCCCTTCAGCTGACCCGCCATGGCGCCATATCCCGCGCCCGCCGTGCCGAGTTCGAAATCGGCGGCGGCGGCCTCGGCGGCCGCTATGCCCAGGCGGCGGTATGGCGGCTCCAGACCCCAGGCCTTATCCCCGCCGTTGGCGAGGTCGAATAGAATGGCGCCGGGCACGACGGGCGAACGCGGCACGCCCGGCGCGTCCATCAGGCCGAAGCCCCGGCCGTGGGCGCCCAACCACGCGGTCACGCCGTCGGCGGCGGCGAGGCCGTAGACCGAGCCGCCGGAAAGCGTCACGGCGTCGACGGCGTCGACCAGGTTCTCGGGGGCCAGCGCATCGGTCTCACGGGTGCCGGGCCCGCCGCCGCGCACGTCGCAGGCGCAGACGGCGCGGTCCTCCGGCAGGATGACCGTCACCCCGGTGCGCACCGCCGCGTCCTGCGCCTGCCCGACCAGCAGGCCGGGCACGTCGGTGATCAGGTTGCGGGGGCCGGGTCGCGCGCTCATGCCGCTTGGGTCGCACGGGGGAAGGATTGTTGTCTATGGTGAGGCCATGCGCGTCCTGATCGGTTTCCTGTTCGCCCTCGCCCTTTCCGCCTGCGCCACGACGACGACGGCGCCGCCGCCGCCGCCTTCCCAGCTGTTCGTCGCCGCCGCCAATCCGCTGGCGGCCGAGGCGGGGATGAAGGTGCTGGGCGAGGGCGGCTCGGCCGTGGACGCGGCTGTCGCCGTGCAGGCGGTGCTGGGGTTGGTGGAGCCGCAAAGCTCGGGGCTCGGCGGCGGCGCCTTCATGCTCCATCTCGACGGCAAGACCGGGAAGATCACCGCCTACGACGGCCGCGAGACGGCCCCGGCGGGCGCCACGTCGGACATGTTCCTGGACGATAACGGCAAGCCCCTGCCCTTCATGACCGCTGTGCTCAGCGGCCGCTCGACCGGCGTTCCCGGCGCGGTGGCCATGCTGGCTCTGGCGCAGAAGCAGCATGGCCGCAGGGCCTGGGGTGGGCTGTTCGACGACGCGATCCGGCTCGCCGACGAGGGCTTCGTCGTCAGCCCGCGCCTCGCCGGCTTCATCAACGGATCGGCGCCGCAGGCGAAGACGCCGGATGCGACCCGTTATTTCACCAGCCCGAACGGCGCCCGCTACCAGGCGGGCGATACGCTGCGAAACCCGGCCTACGCCAGCAGCCTGAAGCGCATCGCCGCCAACGGGGGGCGGAACGACGCGGCGCTGGTGATGGCGATACTCGACAAGGTCGATGCGCCGCCGCTGCCCGGCACGCTGTCGGCCGAGGATTTCGCGGCCTACCAGCCGAAGGAAGGTGAGGCGCTCTGCCGCCCCTACCGCGTCTATGTCGTCTGCGTACCGCCGCCGCCGTCGAGCGGTGTCGCCCTGCTGCAGGCGCTGATGATGCTGGAGCACACCGACATCGCCACGCGTGGGCCGATGGACCCCGCCGCCTGGGCGGAGCTCGCCGAGGTGCAGCGGCTGATGTACGCGGATCGCGACCGCTATGTCGGCGATCCAGCGTTCGTCAGCGTGCCGGTCGAAGCGCTACTCGATCCGGCCTATGTCGCCAGCCGGGCGGCGGGGATCACCGAGCGCGCCGCGCCGAACCCGAGCGCCGGTGAACTGCCCGTCGCCTTTGCCCCCGACGCGACGCTGGAGGCGGCCGGCACCTCGCACTTCGTCATCGTCGATGGCGAAGGCGATGTCGTCTCCATGACCACGACGGTTGAAAGCGTCTTCGGCTCCGGCCGCATGGTCGGCGGCTTCTTCCTCAACAACCAGCTGACCGACTTCAGCTTCCAGCCGGTCGACGACGGCCGCCCAGCCGCCAACGCGGTGGCGCCCGGCAAGCGGCCGCGTTCGTCTATGTCGCCGGTGATCGTGCTGGACCGTGAGGGCCGGTTCGTCGCCGCGCTGGGCTCGCCGGGCGGGTCGTCGATCCTGGCCTACAACCTCAAGACCCTGGTCGGCGTGCTCGATTGGGGGCTGACGATGGATGAGGCGATCGAGCTGCCGAACCTGGTGGCGCGGGGCCAGAGCTTCTCGGGCGACACCGAGCGCTTCGATGGGCGGGTGCTGCGGGGGCTGGAGGACCGGGGCTTCGTGCTGCGGGACGCGGGCGGCGAGGTCTCCGGCCTGCATGGCGTGATCGTGCGGCCGACGGGGCTGGAGGGCGGGGCGGATAGTCGGCGTGAAGGGGTGGCGCTGGTCGATTAGGGCTCCCTTCCCCCATCCAGGGGGAAGGGCTTAGGCGGTGGCCCGTTTCCCCTTCTTCTGCGGCAGTTGCGGTTCGGGGGCGCCTGGCAGACGCAGTTCGAACACCGACCCCTCCGGCCCGGTGGAGGCCAGCGACAGGTCGCCGCCGTGGCCCTGCGCCAGCTCGCGGGCGATGGCCAGGCCAAGACCGGTGCCGCCCCGCCGGGTCGAACCGACGAAGGGCTGGAACAGTCGCCCCAGCGCCTTTTCCGGCACGCCCGGGCCGTTGTCGGCCAGACGGACGACGCTGACGCCGTCCTGCACCTGCACCGTCACGAGCACCCGGCCCGGCTCGCTGGCACGGGGCGCGGCTTCGATGGCCTCGCGGGCGTTGCGCAGCAGGTTGGTGAGGATGCGGTGCAACTGGTCGGTGTCGGCGCGGACAAGTTCGGTGCGCGGCACCTCGGGCTGCAGGCGCACGCCGCCCGGCGACAGGCCCGCGTCTTCGGCGGCGGCCTCCAGCGCGCCGTAGAGTGACGTCGGCCCAGCGTCGGGCGCCGGCTCCTGCGTGCGGCCGTAGGTCAGCACGTCGGTGGCCAGGTTGATGGCGCGGTCCAGCGCCCGCTCCAGGCGCGGCAGGGCCGAGGCGACGGCCGGGTCGCCCGATTGCGCCAGCCGCTCGGAAGCCATCTGGGCGCTGGTCAGCATATTGCGAAGGTCGTGGTTGATCTTGGCCACCGCTTCGCCGAGCTGGGCCAGCCGGGCACGGGAGTTCAGCGCCGCCAGCAGATCGGTCTGCATACGCCCGAGTTCGGCCTCGGCGCGGCCGATCTCGTCGGCGCGGCCGGAAGGCTGGACGCGGGCCAGCGGGTCTTCCGGATCGGCGCGGAAGCGCTCCATGGCCCGGGTGATCCGCTGCATGGGCCGCACCAGGAAGGTGTTCAGCGAGATGTAGACCAGCGAGCCCGCCAGCATCGCGACAAACACCATCACCCCGAGCAGGCGGCCGAGATACTGAAGCAGCTCCTGGCGCAACGGTTCGTCGGGGGTGAC
>CAMLRH010000276.1 GCA_946482375.1 uncultured Caulobacteraceae bacterium
CGGCGCGCTGGCGTCACGACGTCGACCTGAAGGGCAAGACCGTCGGCTGCATCGGTTCGGGCGCCTCGGCCATCCAGTACATTCCGGAGATCGCCAACGCGGCCGGCAAGGTCGTCGTCTTCCAGCGGACGCCGAACTACATCGTCCCCCGGCTCGACAAGCCGACGCCGGACTGGCTGCGGCGCGCCTATCGCGTGTTCCCGCCGCTCGACCTGCTGTTCCGCTACCTCATCTGGCAGATGATGGATCTGCGCTTCCGGGCGTTCAAACGCGGCACGAAGTCGGCCGAGAGCTTTCGCAAGCTGGCCATCGGCAACCTGGAAAAGGAGATCGCCGACCCGGTCCTGCGCGAGAAGCTGACACCCACCTACCCTATCGGCTGCAAGCGCATCCTGATCAGCGACGACTACTACCAGGCCCTGCGGCGCGAGAACGTGGAGCTGGTCACCGAGGCCGTCGCCGAGGTCACCGAACGCGGCGTAAAGACCGCCGACGGGACCGAGCACGCCTGCGACGTCATCGTCTACGGCACCGGCTTCGACACCACCCACTTCCTGGCGCCGCTGGAGATCCACGGCGCGGGCGGGCGCACCCTCACCGAGGCGTGGCGCGATGGGGCGGAGGCCTATTTCGGCGTCACCGTGGCGGGGTTTCCCAACCTGTTCATGCTCTATGGGCCCAACACCAACCTCGGCCACAACTCCATCATCATCATGCTCGAGGCGCAGGCCGACTACGTGGTGAAGTGCATGAAGGAGATGCGCCGGCGGAAGGCGAAAGCGCTGGAGGTAAAGCCCGCCGCCTTCACTGCCTTCAACACAACGCTGCAGAAGGACCTGGAGGCGACCGCCTGGGCCGGCGAATGCTCCAGCTGGTACAAGACCGCGTCCGGCAAGATTACCAACAACTGGGCCCACGACACGGCGACCTACGTGCGCCAGACCGCCGAGCCGAGGTTCGACGACTACGCCTTCGCAGCCTGAGCGGAACCTGCGTTCACGCCTCCTCGTTCGAAAGCTGAACGAGGAGCGCAACGATGGCCGACAGTCCCCGCCAAACCACCCGCAACAACTGGCTGTGGCTGGTCCTGGCCGCCGCCGTGATCCTCGCCGCCGTCATCTGGTGGTCCGCCACCCACCGCGGCGAAGACATCGGCGGCCAGATCGCCATGGACTCGGCGGACATGGCCGACACCGTCCCGACGGACACGGCGCCGACCCAGCCGGCGCGGCAACCGCGGTAAAAGAAGGAGGCGGCGGGTGCTCCCGCCGCCTCAGTCGATTCCGGTTCAGAGGGGACCGAAGCCGGAGGGTCTAGCCGCCGAAGCCGACGGCGAGCTTGAAGTAGGGACCGTCGATCGTGCGGTCGCCGTCCTCAGCCTCTTCGTAGCCGACATCGAGGGCATCGAAGTACCGCTCCCAGCGATAACCCGCACCGACTTTGAAGGCGCCCACCTCGTAGGAGAGGCCTAGAGCGCCGCTCAGCGTCGGCACTGTGACATCGTCCGATCGGCTGAGGCTGATGGGATCGGCGACAGTGGTTACATCTGGAGCCGGCAGCAGTGCGAGGTCATAGCCGAGCGCCAGTTCCCTGCCCGTCATCAGGTAGAATCGCTGCATCTGTTCGGCGCGAACGGTGGACTCGCGATCTCCCATGAGAACACCGCCACTCAGATCCCACTCAAGGCCAACCCGGCCTAGTTCGGGGTTGCTGATCAGGGAGTAGGAGGCCTCCCAGGATGCCACCGGTCCCCAGCCTTCGAACTCGCGATTGGCCCAAGCCGTCACGTTATAGATGGAGTGGGTCGAGGGCAGTCCGTCCGATGCAAACCCCTGGAAGAAGCCTTCCTGGAGCACCCAGTCCGGAATGCCGCGGATGCCGGTCTCGGTGGTCGACTCGAGTTTCGCGTGGCGCAGCCCAAAGGTGAACCTCGACTGATCGAGGCCGCCGAAACCAAAGTCGCGCCCCACGGCCAGATCGACGACCTGGTGCTCTTCGCGATCAATTGCATAGGAGTCACCGCCCTCGGGCATCGAGAACCGCGCGATATGGGCGATCCGCGGGTTAGGGCTGTCGTACTTGGGGCACAGGAACGAGTAGAAGCTGCCCCAACCGCATACGGGGTCTGTCTGTTCGAAGGACTCGAGTTTCGAGTGGCCGTTGGTTTTGCCAAACCGGACCGCCGCCGAAAGGCTCCATGGACCGCCCGGCCGCCAAGTAACCTTCACGTCACGGCCGTCGCCCCAGTCGAGATCACTGTCCTGCGCATCGTCGAGGATGTCGTAGGGCGCCTCAAACGCGCTGGCGTAGGGCGGCATGAGCGCCTCGGTGGGCGCATCGTGGCGCTGAACCTGTCCGCCAAGTTCCACGGTGAACGGCCGAGGTCCGTCGCGACGCTCGCCGAAGCTGCCAAGCAGCGGCCCGCCCTCCCACTTCCTGGTGACCCGAAGACCGTATAGCCGAGGCTCGGTCAGGAAGACGTTGGTGGTCAGGCCGGTATCGTCGGAATTCAGGAATGCGCCGGTGATCGCCGTCTCATCCGTCACGTTCTTTATGTAGGCCATCACGTACCAGCCGCCCTCTTCGTTGGTGAAGATGGCCGCCAGGTTCATGGTGAAATACTCATCCAGGACGCTGAACTCATGATCCTGGAATAGCCGCCAATAGCTTTGTGACTGCCAGTGCAGGTCGGTGTGCAACGTGGCGAGCCAATCGCTGGGCAGCGGGATGGTGTAGTCGGCCGTGATCGTGCCGGTCCATTCCGGAGCGTTTGGCAGCGCGTTGCCACCGAGCTGTTTCATGATCCCCTCGCCGCCGTTGGGGGCGGTAGCGGGGTCCCAACCGTCATAGCCGGGGTGGAAATTAAGTGTGCTGAGGGGACCTTCCACAACCGACGCATTGGGGTCCGTCAGGTCGATGTAGGGCGCGTCGGTGACCGGGTCGTGGCCATAGGTGTAGGCAAGCTCGCAGCCGGTGTTCCCGCCCCCGCTGAGGTTGCCAGGGTTTGCGAGGGCAGGATCGCCGGTGGAGGGATTGACCCCGACAAATACCTCAACCGGCAGGATGCAGCTGGAGGCGTAGGTCGGGAAAGGCCGCGAGATCACCCAGTTCGGATCTCCCGCCGTTCGGTCCATCAGGTCGATCGCCTGCTCGCCATCAGCGATGCGAGTCTTTTGGTATCCAGCCTTGAAACCAAGCCGGAGATTTTCGACCGGTCGCCAATCGGCCTCCAATTCAACACCCCAGACGGTGGCGTCGAAGTTGCGGTTGAACGCCGACCGGTCGACGATCTCCGATATCTGGTAGTCTTTGTAATCGTAATAGAACGCCGCGATATTGGCCGTGGCGCGACCGTCAAGAAAGGTGTTTTTCGCGCCGGCCTCAAAGGCGTCAACGAACTCGGGCTGAAACACCCGCGGCCGCGTCGCCGACTCCCGGGTGGTCGCCAGCGCGCCGGTCGGGTCGCCATAGTAGACGCGAACATAGCTTGGCGGATTGGCTCCGCCCGCCTTGTAGCCGTGCGCGTAGGACGCGTAGAGCAACGTTTCGTCGGTAAAGGACAGGTCCGGCTTCCAATCCAGCGCCAGTCGACCGGTCGGCTCCCGCCATTCCTGCTCGATAACTTCCGCGACGGGGTAACCCGCAGATTCGCCGGCCAGGATCCACGACGGAATGCGCGGCGCATCCTTCTTGTCTACGGTCCAGCGAAGGCCTGCCGTAACCTTCAGGTTTTCGGAAATATTGTAGTAGGCCTCACCGAAGACGGCGTAGCTTACCAGCTTGTAGGGGTTCTTGCTGAGGAAGTAATTATGCCCCTCGTCGTTCACGCTCTCGATCGGGTTCGGGTCGAGATAGGTGCACGTA
>CAMLRH010000277.1 GCA_946482375.1 uncultured Caulobacteraceae bacterium
CGGCCATGTCCAGCGCGATCGCCGCCGCGTTGGGGCTCGGTGTGTTTGAAGGTCCCCCCTGGACCGCGCCCTGGATGACCTGAATGCGCGCATCGCCTCCCCGGGTGGTGGCGCGAATGCCATAGCCGTTGGGGTTGCTGTTGGTGACGCCACCAACCACCTGGATGAGCAGATCACCCGTCTCGACCGAAGCGTCGATCGCCGCGATGCCGGCATTGCCGGTCGTCGTCATGTTCGATCCGCCGGAAGCCCCCGGCGTCGCCGAAAGCGTCAGGTTGCCGGCCCCGGTGGTCGCGGCGCGAATGCCGTACAGGCGGCCCGTCACCGTCGCCTGGGTGGTGGCGAAGTTCTGATGGATGGTGACGTCGCCGCCGTTGCTGGCGGCATAGATACCGGCGACGCCGCTCGTCGCGTTGGTCCCGCTGACCGTGCCCCCATTGGCGGTGATGTTGATGTCGCCCGCGCCGGTCGATTCCGCATAGACGCCGTGAGTGATCGTGGCGTTCGTTCCCGCCACGGCGGCAGTCGAGATGTTGATGTTCCCCGTCGCTACGCGCGCGTCGATCACCGCGCCCTGGGTCTGGGCGCCGCCTGTCAGCGTCGCGGCCGTCGAGACCCAGGTGATCGAATCGTCGCCCGCCGCGGTCAGGTTGACGCCGCCGCCGGGCGCGAGGGTGCTCACGGTCGTTGCCGGGGCGGTCATTGTCACCACCGCGGTATCCCCCACGTAATTGCAGGTGACACCTGGATTGTTTGGATTGCCCCCCGTGATCGTGACGTTGTTCGTGCCATCGTTCGTCACCGCTGTGCCGGACGTACAGGTGGCCTGTGCGGACGCCTCGGTCGGCGCCGCCGCCACGCCCATCGACAGAGCCGAAACGAATGCGGCGAAACCGATTGAAGAACTACTGAGCAATGCGACGCGGCGCGCGGCTGTGTTCGTCGACATGTTGCTTCCCCCTGAAATCTTTTTGTTGGCCCCGGAGAGCTGCGCGAAATTGATGCGTCTGGTCATCGTCTCGCCCCTCAGAAGCTCTTGGTGACGGACACGCCGATGAGGCGCGGGTCGAGGGTGAAGACGTTGGTGGTCAGGCCGGAGTCTTCGGAGTTCAGGAAGGCGCCGGTGATCGGCGTCTCATCGAACAGGTTTTTGACATAGGCCTCGGCCTTGACGCCCCAGTCGGGGTTCTCGACCCATACCGACAGGTTGCTGTTGGTCCACGACTGCAGCTCGTCATAGCCCTGCAGGTTGTAGACCCGCGCCCAGCTTTCGGCCTGCCAGTAGAAGTCGCTGCGGATGGTCGCGTCCCAGCCGCCCGGCAGCATGAAGGTGTACTGACCACCGATCGAGAAGGTCCAGCGCGGCGCGCTGGGTAGCTCGTTACCGCCGATGTCCTTGAAGAAGCCCGCGCCGTTGTTCGGCGCATCGCGGACGGCGATCCAGGCCCGGTCGCTGACGCCGGTCGGCACCAGCACGCCGTTCTCGTCGTAGTAACCTGCTTCGTTGGCCACCCCGCCGACGGGGCCGCCGAGAGGGCTATAGTAGTTCCACAGGTTGAAGGTCCCCTGCGGGTTGGCGTTCGCCTGGATCAGGTTGACCGGGACGACGGAAAGCGCGGCGGCGTTGACAAACGGCTGCAGCGTCATCCATTCGCAGAATTCCTGGTCCCATTCGCTGTCCGGGTTGTGCTCCTTGGGGTTGTAGCAACGGTTGTCGCCGTCGGTGCGGTCCATAAGGTCGATCGAGCGCTCGCCGTCGGCGATACGGGTCTGCAAGTAGCCGACCGAGCCGTTGAAGCGCAGGCTGCGGAATGGCGAATACGTCCATTCCATTTCGGCGCCCCAGATGGTGGCGTCGAAATTCTCGTTCACCGCGCGGCGGTCGGCGATCTTGGAGACCTGATAATCGGTGTAGTCGTAGTAGAACCCTGTACCGTTGAGGACTAGCGCCCCGCCAATAAGGGTATTCTTCGTGCCCACTTCGAAGGCGTTTACGTATTCCGGTTCGAAAACGTCGGGATAGGCTCCGCCGGAAGCCGCGTCGAAGGAGTACTTGCCTGGTGGCGCAACCGAAGGCGGATTGGCGCCCCCACCCTTGTAGCCCCGCGCGGCGGAGGCGTAGATCATCGTGTCGTTGGTGAATGAGAGATCCGGACGCCAGTCGACGACGACGCGGCCCGTCGGCTCCCGCCAGGTCTGGACGATGTCAGGGCTGGCGACCAGACCCCGACCACCCGGCGCGGTGCCCGAGAGCGGACAGTGCAGGACGTCGGGTGACAGATAGACCGGGACATTGCAGAAGTCCGGGCCGCCACCTTCCGGCAGGTTCTGAAGGCCGCCGAAAAGGTTGCCGCCGGGGAGTAGCGGAGCCGCCAGGGCCATTTCCCGGTAGTCGGCGAACAGCAGCTGGCTGGCGACCGGCGTAAACGTCTTCTCGTCCCAACTGAAGCGCAGACCGGTGGTCAGTTTGATGGTTTCGGTGATGTTCCAATAGGTCTCGCCGAAGATGGCCGTTGAGGTCAGCTTGTAGGGGTTCTGGCTGCGGAAATAGTTGTGGCCGTCTCCCGCCACCGATTCCAGCGGGTTCGGGTCCACGTACCGGCAGATCAGCCCGATCGTTGCGCACGGACTGTTATGGAAGTTGAATGGATAGAAGTTGGTCAGGTAACTCAGCGCGTTGATGAAGACATAGTAGTCGTTCGACGTCTCGAAGCGCGTGTAGTTCGCGCCCAGGCTGAAGTTGAACGGACCGTCGTAGTCGGTGACCAGACGGAATTCCTGGTTGAACTGCCGGCTCTTTGCTTGCGACAGGTCCTGGGCGACCAGCGAGTTCGAGCAGCCGAGCTGCGGATCGCATAGGACGCCGCCCGGCGCCAGGTCACGGTAGAAGCCGACGCGGCGGCCCTCGTCGTCCCGGACATAGCCCTGCGGATCGACCGTATAGTCTCCCGTCTGCTGCCGGAAGGGATCGTCGCCGTTCAGCGGGATACGAGTTTGGTCGATGATGCCGTCATGATCCATGTCCGTGAGAGCGCCAAAGGTGCCGACGCCGGTGTCAGGATCGTCACTGCAGTCTATGCCGGTGTACTTGCCGATTGAATCGAAGGAGACGCCGCAAGCTTCGGTGGTGTCGCTCCAGAGCGGCAGGGAGGTGAAGCGGTTGTAGTCCTGCGAGGCGTAGTAATCGTCCTGATTGTACACCGTCTGGGACGTGAAGGTGGCGTTGCCCAGATCGAAATCGACGGACAGCTCGAAGATGTCGGCGTCGGCGCGGTAGGTCGGCTCGATCGCTGAATAGATTGTGCGCAGGTCACGCGACTGCATCCGGCCACCGTATGGGTCCGGGTTGCAGACGTTGACCGGCGAATAGGCGCCCCCGCCCCAGGCGAACAGCGAGGTATCGGCGACATCGCAGGGGTGCTGCTCGACCGGAAGCCCGGTCCATGGGCGTCCCCCTATGCCCCAGGACCGCTGATAGCCGTAGATGGTCCCGGCCAGGAAGTTCGACCCGAGCTGTGTGGCGACGAACATGCCGGAGATGTAGGGGATCGCCGCGGCGTTCGGCGTACCGAAGGCGCCGTCGTCATACAGTGAGCCCGGCTTGCAGGCCTGCGAGATCAGCGAGTTGTTGTAATTGTTGCTGTTCAGGAAACCGTCCTCGGTAGCAAAGCCGGGAACGCCCGTCACGGACGTCGGGATCTTCGGCCCCTCGTCGCGATGGCAGAGCTGCTTGGAGGTCCGCACCCGATTGTCGTCTTCCTTGAAGCGCTCCCACATCAGGTTGACGCGGATGTTTTCCGTCGGCTCCCAACCCACGGTGA
>CAMLRH010000278.1 GCA_946482375.1 uncultured Caulobacteraceae bacterium
GGCTGCTGTCGGAGCTGTTCGAGGAGCTGCCGGAGATCGGCGATCCGGAGAAGCCCAGGCTCGTCTTCTTCTTCGACGAGGCGCACCTGCTGTTCCGCGATGCGCCGAAGCCGCTGATGGACAAGGTCGAGCAGGTCGTGCGCCTGATCCGCTCCAAGGGCGTCGGCGTCTATTTCGTCACCCAGAACCCGGCCGACGTGCCGGACGCGGTGCTGGCCCAGCTCGGCTCGCGCATCCAGCATGCGCTGCGCGCCTACACCCCAGCCGAACAGAAGGGCCTGCGGGCGGCCGCTGAATCCTTCCGCGTCAATCCGGCTTTCGACACGAAGGACGCGATCCAGGCGCTGGGCGTCGGCGAGGCGCTGGTCAGCGTGCTCGACGAACGCGGCGCGCCGACCGTGGTGCAGAAGACCCTGATCCGGCCGCCCGCCTCGCGGCTGGGCGCGATCACGGCGGCCGAGCGGCAGGCGGTGATGGCCAACAGCCCCGTGCGCGGCCTCTACGACCAGGCCATGGACCGGGAATCGGCCTTCGAGGTCCTGCGCGCGCGCACCGTCGAGAAGGCCGCGCCGCCTCCGCCGCAGGCGCAGTCCCGGGCGGCGCCGGCGCCGGCGCCCGAACCCCGGCAGGAGCCGCGACGGCGGGCCTCGAACCGCGAATCCATGGTCGAGGCGGCGGCGAAGTCGTTCGTGCGGTCGATGGCGACGCAGGTCGGCCGCGAACTGTTGCGCGGCGTGCTGGGTGGGATCAGGCGACGCTAGAGCGCCGCTTGCGGACGGCGAGCATTGGCGCCGGCAAGGCCGAGGCGGTGGTCCAGCCCGTGACGTCCTTGGCCGGCGCCGGGCGGCCAATGGCGTAGCCCTGCAGCTCGGCGCAGCCTTCGCCGCGCAGGAAGGCGATCTGTTCGGCCGTCTCAACCCCTTCGGCCACCACCGGCACCTCCAGGCTGCGGCCCAGCCCGAGGATGGCTCGGACGATGACTTTCGAGCGGGTGTCGGCGTCGATGTTCTCGACGAAGCTCTTGTCGATCTTGATCTTGTCGAACGGGAAGGACTGCAGCGTCGACAGCGACGAGTAGCCGGTGCCGAAGTCGTCCATGGCGATGCGGACGCCGAGGTTCTTCACCTCCCACAGGTTGTCGACCGCGCGCTTGTAGTCGTGGAACAGGGCGCTTTCAGTGACCTCCAGCTCCAGCCGGTCGGCGGCGAGCCCAGTATCCTTCAGCGCGCCTTCGACCATGGCGGCAAGGTTGGGCTGGTGCAGCTGCAACGGCGACAGGTTCACAGAGATACGCAGCGGTCGCTCCCAGCGGGCGGCCTCGGCGCAGGCGCGGCGCAGCGCCCATTCGCCCAGCGGCACGATCAGGCCGCTTTCTTCGGCCAGCGGGATGAAGGCGGCCGGGGAGACGACGCCGCGCTCCGGGTGGTTCCAGCGCAGCAGAGCCTCGAAACCACAGACCTGGCCGTCGGACGTGCGCGCCTGCGGCTGGTAGTAGAGTTCCAGTTCATCGGCGTCGATGGCGTGGCGCAGCTCGCGCACCACGGTGCGGCGCTCGCGGATGGTCTCGTCCATCTCGCGCTTGAAGAAGCGGTAGGCGCCG
The DNA here is from genome assembly GCA_946482375.1 of uncultured Caulobacteraceae bacterium. The sequence continues at coordinate 1,601 of CAMLRH010000278.1, forward strand.
CGGCCGTCTTCCTTGGCGCGGAACAGCGCCATGTCGGCGTTGGCGAGCAAGGCCTCGCCGGTGCGGCCGTCGTGCGGAAACAGCGAGATGCCGATGCTGCCGGCGGTGTGGACGACCTGGCCGGCGGCGTCGATCGGCTCGCGGAGCAGGTCGAGAATCTGGCCGGCAAGCTCGGCCGCCGCGCCCGGCTGGTCGCCACCCGCCACCTGCACCACGATGAACTCGTCGGCGCCGAGCCGCGCGGCGAAGGAAGGCGCGGAGGCCGCGGACTGCAAACGCCGTGCGACCTCGACCAGCAGGGCGTCGCCGGCCTGGTGGCCGTGCAGGTCGTTGGCTTCCTTGAAGTGGTCGATGTCGACGCAGAGGAGGGCCAGCGTCTCCTTCGAAGCCTCGACGCGTTCGACCACGGCCGCCAGCCGCGACTGCACGGCGTTGCGGTTGGGCAAGCCGGTCAGGCCGTCGTGCTCGGCGAGGTAGCGAATCTTCTCCTCGGCGGCGCGCCGTTCGCGCAGGTCGCGGACGGTCAGCACCGTCATGCCGGAGGTTTCCTGCCGCTCGCCATCGTCCAGGAGGCGGGTGGAGACCTCGATCGGGATGGGCGAGGACAGATCGACGGGATGGAGATGAGCCTCGCGCCGTTCCTCGTCGCGTATGGCGCGGGCGCCGTCGTCGAAGACGATGATCTCCGACAGCCGTCGCCCCCTGATCTCGGAGATGGGGGCGCCGACCAAGGTGCTGAAGGCGGCGTTGCAATCGTTGATTCGGCCGTCGAGCACCACGAGGATGCCTTCGTAGGCGGCGTCGGCGAGACGGCGGATGCGCTGCAACGCCGAACTGGTGGCCGAGGACTCGATCAACGCCGCGCCAAGTCCGCCCAGGATCAGGAAGACCGCGATACTGGCCACGACGAAGGTGACGGCGCCGCCCGAAATCACATGTCGCGGCAGCTGCATCGAGGGGTCGGGCACGACGGTGAGCGCGGCCATGCCAGTGAAGTGCATCGTGTAGATGGCGATGGTCAGCAGGACGCCGCCCGCCACCTGTTCGCCCGTCGTGCGGCCGCGGTCAGCGACCACGAGCGCTAGCAGCGAGCCGATCACCGACACCGCCACCGAGGCCCCGATCGTCGACTCGTCCCATTCGAGCCGGCCTTCGGTGACCATCGCCAGCATGCCGACGTAGTGCATGGCCGCGATGCCGAAGCCGACCAGCACGCCGCCGGCGACCTGATTGGCGCTGCGCCGGCCGATGCTGGCCACCGCGAAGCCCGCGCAGGCGAAGGCCACGACGATCATCAGGGAGGCCAGGGTCAGGCCGGGTGCATAGCCGGTCGGCAGGCCGGTGTTGAAGGCAAGCATGACCAGGAAGTGCGTCGCCCAGGCCCCGGCGCCGGCAACGAAGCCGATCAGCAAGGTCCAGGCGAACCGGCTCGTGCCGCGTGAGCCGCGCAGGCGCTCGTAGAGGCGGAAGGCGGTCAGCGAGCCGCACAGGCACACCACGGCCGCCAGCAGGACAAGCTTGGCGTCGTGTTGATGCAGCAGATGCGCCAGTGCGCCCACGGAAGCCGGCTCCCGTCCAAACTCGAAGCCGAACCCCTACAAGGTGAATCCGAACAAAGCGTTTCGGAACGTGGCCGCGCCGAGTGCGCGTAAGCCTTCGTTCAGGGCTCGGCCCTATCCTCCATTTACCAAGCCGAGCGCCTTTCAAGCTTCGGCCTAGTCGATTTTCAGTATGTGTGCGTTAGAGCGCCGATGGCCTCGGGCAGGACCTGCATGTCGAAACCACTCGTACTCATTGCCGATGACGATCCGCTGCTGAGGCAGATCCTCGAACACAAGCTGGCCAGCAACGGCTACCGCGTCGTGGCGGTCGAGGACGGTCAGGCCGCGCTCGACGCCGCCGCCGAGAAGCCTTCCGTCGTCGTGCTGGACGCGATGATGCCGGTCATGGACGGCTTCGAGACGCTCCGGCGGCTGAAGGCCGACCCGGATCTGAAGAGCATCACCGTGGTGATGCTGACGGCGCTGAAGCGCGACGAGGATATTGTCAGCGCGCTGAAGCTGGGCGCCGCCGACTATCTGGCCAAGCCGTTCAATCCCGACGAACTCGTGGTGCGCCTGCAGCGCCTGGCCCCGGTGGATGCATGAGGGCGGCGCTCGCGCTTTTGTTGCTGCTGGCGCCCGCCGCCGCCCATGCCCAGGCTGCCGACCCCTACGATCA
>CAMLRH010000279.1 GCA_946482375.1 uncultured Caulobacteraceae bacterium
AGGGCGAAGGTCAGCGCGGCGAGATGGCCGCGCACGGTCAGGCCGCCTTCTTCACGCCGTTGTCGTCGTCGAGAAGGACGACGTTGGGGTTGTAGTTGCGGGCTTCCTCGGCCGGCAGCTGGCAGTAGGTGACGACGATCACCTTGTCGCCCTTCTGCACCAGGCGCGCGGCGGCGCCGTTGACGCCGATCACGCGGGAGCCGCGCGGAGCCTCGATGGCGTAGGTGGTGAACCGGGCGCCGGTGGTGATGTTCAGCACGTCCACCTGCTCGTGCGGCAGGATGCCGGACTGGTCGAGCAGATCCCGGTCGATGGCTATGGAGCCCTCGTACTCGAGGTCGGCCTGAGTGACCGTGGCGCGGTGCAGCTTGGCCTTCATCATGGTCAGCAGCATGGCGTCGAACCCTTTTCACTAAAGGATCACGCGGACCGCCACACACATGGCCCGCTCGGGGAGGAAGGCGCATATACTCATGAACGGCGCGCGTTTCAATCGCAGTGCAGCATGACCCTGCGGCAGGGGTATGGCGCCGTTTCGGCCATCGCCTCGCCGTGACGCGGCGTGTTAGGCTGCGGCGACCGCGCGACTGCGCGCTCATGACACACTCGGGAGGAAGACCATGTCCCGCTTGCCTGGTGTCCTTGGCGTATCCCTCATCGTCGCGCTCGCCCTCGGCGGCCCGGCCTATGCTCCCATCTACATGAAGTTCGACGGCGTCGACGGCGAGACCGCCGCCAAGGACCACAAGGACTGGATCGAGATCGAAAGCATCAGCTTCGGCGCGACATCGTCCGGCCGCATGCGGGGCACGATCACAACCGGTGAAGACCCGGTCGCTGTCGGAATGCTGCTGCCCGCGGTCCAGAAGGTCCGCGACGCGGCGAACCGCTCATCGTCGTCAACCACCGCCCGCAAGTCGCCGCTCGTCGTCTATCGCGAGGACGCCGGCGACAAGACGGTGAAGACCTACTGGCTTCGCGACGTGGAGCTGTCGCCCGCGAAGGACGGGCAGGTCCGCATCACCTACGCCTGCAAGACCTGGCGCGACGAGGCCACCGGCAAGAAGGACACCGATTGTCCGCCGGCGCGGAAGGGCCGCAGGTAGGCGATCCTCAGAGCTTGTAGGCGCCCTCGACGATCTTGGCGTGGCCGGCCTTGGTGACCTTGGCGTAGGCGCCCTTGGTCGGGTCGCGGAAGTAGATCGGGTCCTTGACCTTGGCCGGGTCGAAGCCGTCGGCGACGAGGTCCATCTTGCGGTACTTGAAAGTGCCGGTGGTCTCGATCTGCGACTGCAGGCGCACGAAGATCGGCCGCGCATAGACCGGCAGCTGGCGGTCTACGAACTCGGCCAGCTTGTCGATCTCGAACTCGTCGTTGACGACGATGGAGGCCATGCCCGCGCGGCCGTCGAGCTTGCCGACCTGCACGCCGTAGACGTTGACCTCCTCGACGCCGGGCACACGGGCCAGGCACTCGGCCACCTCGCTCGTCGAGACGTTCTCGCCCTTCCAGCGGAAGGTGTCGCCGATGCGGTCGACGAAGTAGAAGTAGCCCGCCTCGTCCTGGCGCATCAGATCGCCGGTGCGGAACCAGCGGTCGCCCTTCTTGAAGACGTCGGTCAGCACCTTCTTCTCGCTGGCCTTCTTGTCGGCGTAGCCGACGTAGGCGCTGCGCACGTCCGTGCCGATCTTGCCGATGGCCTCGCCGATCTCGCCGGGCTTGCACTCCTGGCAGAAGCCCCTGGCATCGCGGATCGGCTCCTCCTTCTCCATGTCGAAGCGAACGAGGCGCATGTTGAAGCGCCACTTCAGCCAGTGCGGCACGCGGCCGATGGCGCCCGGATGGCCGTCGAAGTTGAACATCGACACATTGCCTTCGGTGGCGCCGTAGAATTCCAGGATGAAGGGGATCTGGAACCTGGGCTGCATCTCGGCCCAGACGTCCGGGCGCAGGCCGTTGCCGAAAGCCTCGCGGATGCGGTGCCTGGTCTCCAGCGGGTGTTCCGGCTGGTTGATCAGGTAGCGGCACAGCTCGCCGATGTAGACGAACATGGTGCAGTCCTCGGCGACGATGTCGTCCCAGAACTGGCTGGCCGAGAACTTTTTGCGCAGCGCGATCGAGCCGCCGTTGAGCAGCGCCGCGCCCACCGCGCAGAGCCCCCCGGTGGCGTGGTAGAGCGGCAGGGTGATGTAGATGCGGTCGCTGGGCAGCGAACCCGTCGAGCCGGCGAAGCCGCTCATGTACAGCTGCACCCGCATGTGGGTCATCTTGGCGGCCTTGGGCAGGCCGGTGGTGCCGCTGGTGAACAGGTAGAGCGCGATGTCCTTGGCCGTCATGCCGCCGCGCGAGGCGGCGCGGTCGGGACGCAGCGGGCTGCAGCTCTTCAGCGCCTGGTTCAGGTCGTGCTGGTCGCCCGTCGCCTTGGAAAGCGTCCATTCCTGGATCGGCCGCTTGAACTGGTCCTTCACCGCGTCGAAGGCGGGCGCGGTCTCGTTGTCGACCACGCAGTGGACCGCCTCGCAGATGTTGAGACAGTGGGCGAGCCCGCCACCGGCGAGGTTGTTGTTCACCAGCGCGCCGATGACCCCGACCTTGGTCAGGCCGTACCACAGCGGGATGTACTCCAGCCGGTTGGGCAGGAAGATCGCCACCGTCTGGCCGCGCCGCAGGCCCTGCGCCTTGGCCCAATGGGCGTAGCGGTTCGCCAGCTGGTCGAATTCGGAGAAGGTGAGTGTCTTGCCCTCGAAGGTCAGCGCCCGGCTGTTGGGCCACTTGTCGACGGCCGCCTCGAGGTCGTCGCAGGCGAGGTTGGGAGAGTCCGGCTTGACCGGCCTCACACGGCCGAGGGTGCGCAGCGCGTTCTTCAGATACCGGAAATCGCGCTCGAGCCGCGCCTTCAGCTTCACCTCAACGCCCTCCCCATGACGTTATTCTTGCCCGGCGTCCGGGCCGGTCAAGGTAGCCACGATCGCACTTAAGGTTCGGTTCCTGACGCATGCAAAATGACTCCGATGTCAATAGCGGGGGGCCGGCATCCGGAACCCGCCCCTGCAACCACTCGTTTCTGTCGCGGGTGCGCAACAGTCCGGAGAGTGCATGAGCCTCGAAAACCCCGAAGCCGTTGCGGCCGAGGAAGGCGGTCACCGCCGCGTTTCGATGTGGTTTCTGGTCGTCCCGGTCGTGTTGACCGTGGCCGCCGCCGCGATCGCCTTCTTCCTGCTGTCGCCCAGCGACAAAGAACTGACGACCACCGTCGATCAGAAGGCCGTGGCCGTCGCGGTGGCCAACGCCAAGCCGGCGGAGCCTGCCTTCACCCCCGAACCCGCGCCCGACGCGGCGCCGGACCAGTAAGCCCTTCTGAGCCTCGCTTTCAGAAAAAACTGAAACAACTACTGTTGCGGATACGTCGGGCCGCCCCATCTGTTGGGGTATGCAAACGCGTAATGGAGTCACCGAAATGTCCGCCCGCAACATCGCTGTCCTGGTCGGCAGCCTTCGCCACGGCTCGCTGAGCCGCAAGTTCGCCGACGCCCTGCCCGAGCTGGCCCCCGACGGCCTGAAGTTCGACATCGTCGAGCTCGGCGACCTGCCGCTCTACAACCAGGACCTCGACGAGGGCGCGCCGCCGCAAGCCTGGGCCCGCTTCCGCGACCGGCTGCGCGGCGCCGACGGCGTCATCTTCATCACCCCCGAGTACAACCGCGGCCTGCCGGCGGCGCTGAAGAACGCCATCGACGTGGGCTCGCGGCCCTATGGCGCCAGCGTCTTCGCCGGCAAGCCCGCCGCGGTCATCAGCCAGTCGCCGGGCGCGCT
>CAMLRH010000280.1 GCA_946482375.1 uncultured Caulobacteraceae bacterium
TCACGCCCGAGCAGCGGACCGTCTGGCTGGACAAGGGCGAGGCCTATTTCGACGTGGCCCACGACGCCGCCCATCCCTTCACCATCTATGCCGGCAAGCGGAAGGTGACGGTGCTGGGCACGAAGTTCTCCGTGCGCCGCACGGGCGAGCAGGTGCAGGTCACCGTCGTCGACGGCAAGGTCCGCGTCGACGCCCTGCAACCGCCAAAGCCGACGCCGCCGGTGGTGCTGACACCCGGCCAGATCGCCATCGCCAGGGACGCGGCCACGCTGGTCACGCCCAAGACGGTGGAGGCGGCGACGGCGGAACTCAGCTGGCGTCACGGCATGCTGGTTTTCGACCGCTACACGGTCGCCAGGGCGGCGGAGGAGTTCAACCGCTACAACCGCCGCAAGATCGTGGTCACCGACGCCGAGGCCGGCGCCATCCCCATCGGCGGGACCTTCGAGGTCGAAAACATCGACGGCTTCGTCGAACTGCTCGAGCAGGGCTACGGCCTGAAAATTGAAAAATCGAACGGCGAAGTAAAAATCACCGGCTGAGGCGTATAGGAGACCGATCCGTGCCTTGTCCCAGTAGTCAGCGGCGAATTCGAAAGTCCGCGACAAGGGGGGGAAGACACGATGCTCAGGCCATATCGGTTGAAGTCTGCTCTGGCGGGCGGCGTTTGCGCCATGGCGCTGGCCACCGCGGCGCACGCCGAAATCCGCACGTTCAACGTGCCGGCCGGCGACCTGCAGGCGGCGCTGGACAGCTACGCGCGCCAGTCCGGGGTGCAGCTCCTTTACCGCGTCGACCTGGTCAACGGCGTCAGCAGCCGGGGCGCCCAGGGCCAGCTTTCGCCCGACGATGCGCTGGCCATGGTGCTCGCCGACACCGGCCTGCAAATCCGCCGCCACGAGTCCGGCGCCGTCGCCATCGTCCAGGCCGGGGAGGGCGGCAGCGCCCCCCAGTCCGGAAGCGCCGCGGGGGACGGCGCTGATGGCACGGTCGAAGCGCTGATCGTCACCGCGCAAAAGCGTGAGGAGGACATCCAGGACGTGCCGATCGCTATCAGCGCGTTCACGCAGGAAGACCTGACGCGTAGCCAAGTGGCGGGCGGTCCGGACTTGATCACCCAGATACCGAACTTCACCTTCACCAAGACCAATTTCACCGGCTATTCGATCCAGATTCGCGGCATCGGCACGCAGGCGATCTCGGCCACGACCGACCCGGCTGTCGCGGTGGCCTTCAACAACACACCCTTCGTTCGCAATCGTTTCTTCGAGCAGGAGTTCTACGACCTTCAGCGCGTGGAAGTGTTGCGGGGCCCGCAGGGCACTCTCTATGGCCGCAACGCGACGGCCGGCGTCGTCAACATCATCAGCCAGAAGCCGAAATTCAATTTCGAGGCCAAGGCGTCGGCCGACGTCTCGAACTTCAACTCGACGCGTGTCGAGGGGATGATCAATATCCCGATCGTCGAGGACGCGGTGGCGTTGCGTCTGGCCGGCGCCTGGACCAAGCGCGACGGCTACGCGATGAACGAGATCACCGGCCGGCCCATCGACGGCCGCGACCTGTGGTCCACGCGTGTTTCCCTGCGGATCGCGCCCAGCGACTCGCCGCTCGACGTCAACCTGATCTGGGAACACTTCGAGGAGGACGACGACCGGCTGCGCAGCGGCAAGCAGCTTTGCCACAAGGACTTCATCACCGAAGTCGGCGGCATTCCCGTCACCGAGAACCAGACCTTTGTCGGCGGGGGGCAGGGGGTGCCCTGGAACACGGTGCAGGGGGTGCTGAGCCAAGGCTGCGAGCGCGGATCGCTGTATTCGCCCGGCGCTTTCCAGACGCCGAACGGCAAGATGTTGCCATACTATGGGCCACTCAGCACGCTGAATACCCAAGCGGCCTTCACCGACCCATACGTCAGCGCGATCCAGTCGCCCGACCTGCGCATTATCGAATCTACGGTCGATCCGAAATACCGCGCCAAGTCCGACATCTTCGAAGTTCAAGCCAGTTTCGACCTGTCTGAAGAGCTTACCCTGACGTCGGAGACCAGCTACAGCACGGACGAGCTGTTCTCGCTGCAGGACTTCAACCGCTTCAACACTATACCCGGTGCTTGGGCGATGGACGGGGGGCCTTCCCGGACGGGCTCTATCAATCCGGACGGCTCGTTCTGCGACCCACAACTGGGCTGTTCCGACCGTCTCGTTTTGGTCGACCTGTCAACCGCCAAGTCCACGCAGTTCAGCCAGGAGCTGAGACTAAGTTCGGATTTTGACGGGCCGTTCAATTTCAGCCTGGGCGCTAATTTCCTGCGTTACGGCACCGAAGACAAATATTATGTCTTCATAAACTCGCTCACCCTTTACGCATTTAACTTCAATTCCCGCGTAGCAGGCGTGTTCGATCCGAACAGGGACTACGGAACGTATGTGCCGGGTGTATCGGACAATCGTGAGTGCCTCCTGCACGGCGCAGTGCCTGGTGACCCGAACGGAGTCTATGGTGTCACCCGGTGCATCTATATTGATCCTAATCCGATCGACAGCCTCAACGATCAAGGCCATAACTATTTTCTTAGTAAAAATCCTTACAAGCTGATCAGCTACGCTGCTTTCGGGGAGGCCTACTATCAAGTCACCGACAATTTGAAGATCACCGGCGGGCTGCGCTTCACCGTCGACAAGAAGGAGGCGCCGCGCGTCCCGACATGGCTCCTGGTCTCAGATTCGTTCGGCTATCCCGTCGCCGAGGTAATTGAGCAGGAATGGCGGGAGCCGACGGGTCGTCTCGCCATCGACTGGAAGCCGGATCTGGCGTTCACGGACGAGACGCTGCTCTACGCATCCTACGCCCACGGCTATAAGGCTGGTGGCGCCAACCCACCGGACTTCGTGCGCTCCTATTACGCCAGCGTGGCGCTCGGCAACGCGCTGGTCCAGAAGTCGGCCACGCGTCCGCTGACTTTCGATCCGGAGTTCATCGACGCCTTTGAGCTGGGGACCAAGAACACCCTGCTCGACGGTTCGCTCACACTGAACCTGGCGGCTTTCTACTATGACTACAAAGACTACCAAATCTCGGAGATCGTCGAGCGTTCGGCCTTCAACCGCAACTTCGACGCCACCGTGTGGGGGCTCGAGGTCGAGTCCGACTGGAGGCCGCTGGAGAACCTCAAGCTCGGCTTCAAGGGCGGCTATCAGAAGACGCGTATTGGCGACGGCGAGCAGGCCATCGACCTGATGGACCGCACGGCGGGACGCGAGGACTGGATCCTCGTGCGGCCGTTCCCGACCCAAGCGTCGAGCTGCATCGTGCCGACCGCCATTTTTACCCGGCAGGGTACGCTGTATGGCGTGGAACTTGCCGACAACCTCAACCCGAACGGCAACATTTATCAGCCTGGCGAGCAAGGCGGCGGCAATCCCGGCACCTGCGAAATGGCCTATATAATGGGCGTCGACCCGGTCACGGAGCTGCCCTACACGCAACCATTTCCCACCGTGGGCGGTCGCCCGCCCCTGTCGCAGTTCTTCACTTGGCCGACCGGAACCTATCCCGGCTGGAATCCTCTCGACGAGTCGCAGGGCCACAACGGCGGCGAGGGGTTCTTCAAGGATCTGTCGGGCAACGAGCTGCCCAACGCGCCGAACTGGACCGCCACGATTACCGCCGACTACACCGTGCCGCTGCCGAATGAATGGCTGGTGAACCTGCACACCGATCTGCACTGGCAGTCGGAATCCTGGTGGCGGATCTTCAACGACCACGAGTACAACCGGCTCGACGAATACTTCACC
>CAMLRH010000281.1 GCA_946482375.1 uncultured Caulobacteraceae bacterium
GCGGTGATGTCGCGGATGATGCCGCCGGCGGTGGCGGTCAGCACGCCCATGACGATGGCGACGGGCGGCGCGGCGCCTAGCGCCGTGGCCTTGGCGGTTCCGAGCACGGCGAAGGCGGCGAGACCCACGGCGTCGAGCCAGAGCACCGCACGTTCGGGGAAGGGACGCAGGCCAATGATCCAGACAAGCGCGCCGACCACGACGCAGACGGCCAGATGGTTCGGGTCGACGATCCAGAAGATCGGCTGTTGCAGCATCAGGTCCCGCAGTGTCCCGCCGCCCAGGCCGGTGATCGCCGCGAAGAAGGCGAAGGTAAGCACGTCGTGCTTGCGCGGTGCGGCGGCCAGCGCGCCGGAGGCGGCGAACACGGCCACGCCCGCGTAGGTCAGCAGCAAATAGATGAGGCCGAGCTCACCGATCATTCGCGCAACAGCGGCAGGGTGAGGCCAGACGCGGGGCGTTCGCTCAGCACCTCGCGGCGGAAGCGGAACAGCTCCGCGGGGCGCCCGCCGGTCTCGGAGCGGAAGCGGCCCAGGCCCTCGACCAGTTCGGTGCGCTCGACGCCGCGGCGGAAGTTCTGCTTGTGCAGCGCCACCCCCGCGATGGCTTCGACAGTCCGCTGCAGGTCGTAGAGGGTGAATTCGGCCGGCATCAGTTCGAAGACGACCGGCCGGTACCTGATCTTGCCGCGCAGCCGTGAGAGGCCGGTTGCGAGGATGCGGCGGTGGTCGGAGATCATCGCCTCGCCGAGTGGCAGGCCTTTCTCGGCTTCGTTGCGGTCGCGCGCGGCTTCGGCCACGAGGCCGGCTTCGTAGAGCAGCTCATAGCGCTCCAGCACCCGCTCCTCATTCCATGGCGCGCCGAACAACAGCCGCGTCCGGGCGATGCGGTCGGGGTCGCCAGCGGCCCAGCGGGCAAGCGCTGGCGCAATGACCTCGTCGATCAGGGCCGGCCGGCCGTAGCGCCAGTCCTCCCAGGGGAAGAAGCGCGACCATGGCGCCCAGGCGGTGTCGGGCGCGTGGGTATCCTTGGCCGCCGGAGCAAGCGCCAGAAAGCCGACCGAGACGACCCGCGCGGCGCCGGCGCCGACCTCGGCCTTGGGGGCATCGCGGCCCTTATCGCCGAAGGTGTAGAGCTGCTCGACGTAGCCGAGCTCGAACCGGGTCTGCTCGGTCACGAAGGCCCGCAGCGCCAGCTCGAAGGTGCGGTGGCCCTGCGGATCGAAGGGGCCGAAGGGCAGGCCGATTTCACCTTCCGGACGCACGGTCAGCACCACCGCCTCGCCATCCTGGATGGCGACGACGACGGCAGAAAGCCCGATGACCACCGACAGCGTCATCAGAACCTCGCCGGCAGTTCGTAGGGCGGGTTGGGGTGAATGTAGTCACCAACGCCGATGGCTCGCACCGCGTCGACCATCCGCCCGCCGCGGCCGAGCATGTCGTCGGCCAGCGCCACCATCAGCTCGTTCGGCGTCGCCGCGCGCGAGACCTGCCGCAGTCGCCTGGCGATCACCGCCTCATCGACGCCGGGGCAGCGTTCGCAGGCCAGCATGAAGGCCGCCGCCGAGGAGCGGCTGACCCCCGCCCAGCAGTGGACCAGCATCGGCGCCTCGCCCGACCAGCCGCGCCCGAAGGTGAGGACGCTCTCGACCATCGCCTCGGTGGGGTGAATCAGTCCGTCGGACGGCCCACAGATGTCGTTGACCAGCACCTTCAGGTGGCGGTCGGCCGCCTCCAGCTTCGGCGCGTCGTCGATGGAGTCGTGGCCGAGCAGCGTGATGACGTGCGAGGGCCTGGCCACCCTGATCACCGTGGGCGCATCCGCCAGCGAGCTGATGATGAGCTTCATGCCTATTCGGTGTCGTGCGCCGCCGGAACGGCCTCGTACCCCGCCGCTTCCGACAGGATGTGGAAGCGGTGGATGTAGCGCTCTTCCGCGACGGTTGGCGCGAGGGGTTCGATCTTCAGCGTGTAGCCCGGCGGCGGGACGCCGAAGAACTCCAGCGCCTCGGCGTGGTTGAACCCCGCCAGCTGCGTCGCCTCGAAGAAGGCGCAGGCGCGGTCGGCCTGCTTGATCAGCTTCTTGACCAGCGGCGGCACGTGGGCGGGCAGGCCGAAGCGGACGTGGATCGCCGTCTCCAGCCGGTCCTCGAACTTGCGATAGTCGACGCCGAGCGCCGTCTTGAACGGGCTGATCATGTCGCCGATGACGTACTCCGACGCGTCGTGCAGCAGGGCGGCGAGGCGCCAGCGCGGCTCCAGGTCGGGGCGGATGTGGACGGCGATCTCCTCGACCACCAGCGAGTGCTGGGCGACTGAGAAGCCGTGCTCGCCCGTCGTCTGGCCGTTCCAGCGGGCGACGCGGGCCAGCCCGTGGGCAATGTCGTGGATTTCGATGTCCATCGGCGAGGGATCGAGCAGGTCGAGCCGCCGCCCCGACAGCATGCGCTGCCAGGCTCGGGGAGGAGACTTTGCCGTACCGCGCAGCCCTTTGACCACCTGAGCCGTTTCCCTTCTGTCGAAGCGTTCACTGGCGCCGGGCTTGCGAAAGATCAATGATGGGCCCGCCAAGGTGAGGCTTGTTGTGGAACGAGGAGGGCCACAACGATGACCTGGAAGACGATCATGGTCCCGCTGGCCGGGGCCGACAATGACGCCAAGGTGCTGGACGCGGGGCGCCTTGTGGCGGAGGCGTTTGGAGCCGAGCTGGCGGCGGTTCATGCGCCTGCCGACATCGCCGACCTGATGCCCTGGATGGGTGAAGGCTTTATGGGCGGCGTACAGATTTCGGCCATCGAAAGCCTGAAGGAAGCCGCGCTGGAGGGCGCCAGAATCGCCGCGAAAGCCTGCACGGCCTGCGGGTATGAAGGAACGCGCCTCGTTACGCTCGAGACGCCGGTTTGGGCGGGCCTGGCGATGGAGGCCCGGCTGTCGGATGTCATCGTCTTTGACCAGGCCGCCGCTTGCAGCCGGGGCCCCTTGTCCGAGGCCTTCCAGCAGATCGTCGCCGAGGAACAGCGGCCGGTGCTCGTCGCAAAGCCGGATTTCGGCCTGGACGGCGTGGCGGTCGTCGCCTGGGACGGCGGCAAGGAGGCCAGCCGAGCGGCCCGCAAGGCCGTGCCTCTCCTGCGGAAAGCCTCGAAGGTGATCGTCCTGGGCGCCCCCAAAGCGTCGAACCGCAGCTTCGACCTTGGCCGGCTGCGCGATTATCTCGGCGCTCGCGACGTGTCGGCCGAGATCAAGGAGATCGCCGGCGAAGGCGATGCCGGCCATCTGCTGCTCGGCGCGGCCCGCGAGGCCGGCGCCGGCCTGCTGGTCGCCGGCGCTTTCGGCCACACGCGGCTGCGGGAGTATATTTTCGGCGGAACGACGCGGACTCTCTTGAACTCCGACGGCCCGTCGCTGTTTCTATCTCACTAGCGTCATCGAAAAGGATCGACATGTCCCTTAGCCGTATCGTCATGCGCCTTGCCCGCAACCCGGGCACCGAGTTCGCCGGTGGCGACGACCACCGGGGCTATGCGCTCACCGCGCCGCTGACACCGGATGGGCTGATCGACGAGTCGGCCTACTCGGGGGCCAAGGCCGAATGCATGGTTCGCCGCTTTGCGCCTGATGAGGATGCGGCCGACGGCCGGCTGGCCCGGCGCGGCCAGCGGTGGTTCTTCGACTACGATGACGGGTCCGACGCGGATGACGAACCGGTCCATCGGCTCGGCGACCACCGCTTCGCCGTCGGCGAATACGTCACCGTCACCGACGAGGACGGCCGGCCTCTGACCTACAAGGTCGT
>CAMLRH010000282.1 GCA_946482375.1 uncultured Caulobacteraceae bacterium
CCCTGCAGGCCCATGGCCTCGACCTGCAGCTCGCAGCGCTCCTGGTTCAGCGTGGCGGCAAAGTACTTGATGATGGAGGTGGTCGCCGACGGCCCCGAGCTGGCTTTCGCCTCGGCCTGCGCCCGGCGGATGGTGAACATGAAGGCCCGCGCATCCATGTCGTGCTTGGCGATGCGCTCGCGCAGGCCCGGGTCGGCGATGCGGCCCTTGTCGTCGACGCCGACGTAGCGCTTGGCGATCTCGGAAGGCTCGCGCATCGAGGCGCCGCCCAGCCCGGAAAAGCCGCCGGACGAGATGTTCTGGCGCTCGTACTGGAGCAGCCGCTTGGCGATCTCCCAGCCGCCGTTCAGCTTGCCAACCAGCTGGTCCTTGGGGACCTTCACATCGGTGAAAAAGGTCTCGCAGAAGGGCGAGGAGCCGCTGATCAGCTTGATCGGGCGGGCCTCGACGCCAGGCGAGGTCATGTCGAACAGCACGAAGCTGATGCCCTCGTGCTTCTTCGTCGTGTCGGTGCGCACCAGGCAGAAGATCCAGTCGGCCTCGTCGGCGTAGCTGGTCCACACCTTCTGGCCGTTGATCAGGTAATGGTCGCCCTTGTCCTCGCAGCGGGTCTGCAAGCCCGCGAGGTCCGACCCAGCGCCCGGCTCGGAGTAGCCCTGGCACCAGCGGATTTCCCCGCGCACGATCGGCGGGATGTACTTCTTCTTCTGCTCCTCGTTGGCGTACTCGAGCAGCACGGGACCGAGCATCCACAGCCCGAAGCTCATCAGCGCCGGGCGCGCGCCGATCCGCTTCAGCTCGGCTTCCAGGACCTTGGCCTCTTCCTTCGACAGGCCGCCGCCGCCGTATTCCTTCGGCCAGGTCGGCGCGGTCCAGCCCTTCTCGCCCATGCGTCTGGTCCACAGCGCGATGTCGGGGTTGGAGTACTTCGTCTTGCGACCGCCCCAGGGCGCGTCGTCCTCGCCGGCCATCGGCTCCTTCAGCGAGGGCGGATAGTTGGCTTCCAGCCAAGCGCGCGTCTCGGCGCGAAAGGCCTCCAGATCAGCGCCGCCGAAATCGGCCATGATCGTGCTCCCGTGACATTTGTTTATTGTCGTTGGCCGTCACCTTAGCGCCGTGACGGAGCGTCAAACAAGCGTTCGCGCGCCCGCCGTCAAACGGGACTATAGAGGCGCCGATGCGACTGCTCCGCGAGGCCCGTCCCGCCCTGCTCGCCGCCGCGCCGCTGGCGGGGGCGGCCCTGACGCTGGCGGCCGGGGTGATGCTGCTCGCCTCGGGCGCGACGCCGTCGGAGCCGGCGCGGTTCGTCTGGCTGCTGACCTACGCGCCGCCGCTGTTGATCGAGGTCAGCCACTTCGTCTCCTCGATCCTCGGCCTGATGCTGGTGCTGCTGGCCTTTGGCCTGCGGGCCCGGCTGGGCGCGGCGTGGACGGCGGCGGTGGTGACGCTGATCGCGGCGGCGGCGCTCGCCTTCGTCAAGGGCTTCAACTGGGAGGAGTCGGTGGCGCTGCTGGTCATCGCCGTCCTCCTGCTGCCCTTCAGCGATGCCTTCCCCAGGGCGGCGCGGCTTAGCCGCATGGAGATCACCCCAGGCTGGCTGTTTTCAGCCGCGGCCATGCTGTTCGGCGCCTGGCTGCTGGGCTGGTGGTCGTTCGCCCATGCCGACTACGCCGAGGAGTCCTGGTGGCGGCTGCTGGCGGACGCCGACGCCGCGCGGGCCGTGCGTTCGTCGGCGGGCGCTGGAATCGCGCTGCTGGCCGTCGGCGTCTGGCGCCTGCTCGCCAGCGCCGCAACGCCGCCGGTGGTGGGCGAGGCCGACCCCGATTTCGCCCGCGTCCGCGCCATCCTCGCCGAGGGGCAGAACGTCGAGCCGTGGGCGAACCTCGCCCTCCTCGGCGACAAACGCTTCCTGTTCTCGCAGAGCGGCGAGAGCTTCCTGATGTTCGGCGTGCGCGGCCGGGCGTGGATTTCCATCGGCTCTCCGGTCGGGCGGCCGGATGAGCGGATGGAGCTGCTCTGGCGCTTCCGCGAACTGGCCGACGCCCACGCCGCGCGCCCGGCCCTCTACGGCGTCGGTCCCGACGACCTGCCCGACGTCGTCGAGCTCGGCTTCTCCATCCAGAAGATCGGCGAGACGGCGACCACCCCGCTGGAAAGCTTCTCCCTGGAGGGCCGTCGCCGTGAGGCCCTGCGCCGCAACTGGCGCAAGGCCGGGGAGGGCGGCTGCGCGTTCGAAGTGCTGGGCGCGGGCGAGGCCTGGCGCTGCATGGACGAGCTGTCGCGCGTCTCGGCCGAATGGCTGGAGCATCATGCCGGCGGCGAGAAGAGCTTCTCGCTCGGCGGCTTCATCCCCCGCTATGTGGCCGAATTTCCGGTCGCCGTCGTTCGCTGCGAGGGGCGCATCGTCGCCTTCGCGACCCTGTGGCCGGGGACAGGCGTCTTCTCGGTCGATCTGATGCGCTACGCGGAAGCCGCGCCGCGCAACATCATGGACTACCTGTTCGTCGAGCTTCTGCGCTGGGGCCGCGAGCAGGGCTATGCCGCCTTCGAGTTCGGCGTCGCGCCGCTGGCGGGGCTCGACGACCGCCCGCTCGCCCCGATCATGTCGCGCGTCGGCCGGCTGCTCTTCGAACGCGGCGAGGAGATCTACAACTTCCAGGGCGTGCGACGGTACAAGGACAAATACGACCCGGTCTGGCAGCCCCGCTACATCGCCGCCCCGCACAAGTGGGCGATCCCCCGCCTGATGGCCGACGTGGCGCTGCTGTCCTCCGGCGGGGTGGAGGGGCTGGTGAGGCGGCCGAAACGATAACCGCTCATTCCCGCGAAAGCGGGAACCTCGAAGCAGAGCACTGTCGTCGGGATCCCCGCTTTCGCGGGGACGAGCGGAAGGATCAGCGCCCCGTCTGGAAGCCGGCCAGGTTCACCAGATGGATCAGCATGATGAAGGCGCCGATGGCGTTGGCGACCATCAGCGGCCGCCACGGGACCATCCGCACGCCCTTGGCCGGCTGTGAGGGCAGCGCGCCCCGCCAGCCGCAGAACACGCCCGCAACGACGAAGGCCGCGAACAGCCCCAGGGTGACCTTGAAATCCATGCGCGTCCTCCTGCCACCGGCTCGTGTGCTTTTCCACAGGAGATCGCGGCCATCGCAATATGTTGTGTCGGACGCGCGTTTACACCCCAGCCCTCGCTGGTAGCCTCCTGAATCGCAACCCAGTTCAGGAGTCGATTCGCATGACGGCGCCCGCGCCCTGGAGCGTGAAGGGGATTGATCCCCGGGCCCGCGAGGTCGCCAAGGACCTCGCTCGCCGTAACGGCATGACGCTCGGCGAGTGGCTGAACCGGATGATCGTCGAGCAGGACGGCCAGCCGGCTGAGCCCGCGCCCGGCCGCTACGCCCACGCCGACCCGGAAGACCCCATCCCGCTGGAGCCGTCGGTGCGCGGCGTGCTCGGCCGTGTCGAGCGCTACGAGCGCGAGCAGATCGCCGTCGCCGCCCGCTTCGAACAGCTGGCCGATGAACTGCGCACCGACCAGATGCGGCTGGCCGAACGCCTGCGCCGTATGGAGGCCGACACCGACCAGGCCGGGGCGACCGAAGCCCTGCGTGCGCTCGAAGCCACGATCGGGCGGCTCGCCGCTCACGTCTATGGCGGCGAGGAGCGCACCAACGATGCGATCCGCGACGTGGGCGCCTGCTTCGTGAAGCTGGACGGCCGCCTGCGGAAGGTGGAAGGACGCGGCGCCGTCGGCGGCGACGCCTCCGTCGGCGAGGCGCTGGAGGACCTG
>CAMLRH010000283.1 GCA_946482375.1 uncultured Caulobacteraceae bacterium
CCGGCCCTTCCCCCATCCAGGGGGACGGGAGAGAGCTCAACCTCGACGCTGGCGATGAGGATGGTCCGCTCGGGTTCGATGAAGCCGAACAGCCTTCGGTGGGCGTCTTCAAAAGCGGCTTTCGCGCCGTCGAACGGGACGGGCAGGGCGGCGTCGGCGCCGTCGTATCGGAGGAGCAGGCGGCGTTCAGGGACGCCCGGTTCGGCGTTCTGGGCGCGGAGGGCTTCGGCGGCGTCCTCGGAGAGACGGTCGGCAAGGGCGTTGGCGGTTTTAATGCCGGTGGCGAGGGGCTGTTCGAGCCCGGCCTGGCGCAGGACGCGGACGCGGGCCTGGCCGATGCCCCAGGCGGACAGCAGGCTGGCGTAGCGCGGGCTCAGCACTTCCGTGCAGCCGAGCGCGTCGGCGACCTGGCAAGCGATCTGGCCGGCCGCGCCGCCGAACGCCACCAGCCCATGGCCGCGCGGGTCGAAGCCGCGCTCGGTGGAGATGCGGCGGACGGCCTGCGCGGTCTGCTCGACGGCGACGGCGATGAAGCCCTCAGCGGCGGCTTCGATGCTGTCCGCGCCCATGGCCGCAGCGAGTTCGGCGAGGCGGGCGCGGGCGGCGTCGACATCCAGGGGCGCGTCGCCATTCGGGCCGAACACCGACGGGAAGTAGGCCGGGTCCAACCGGCCAAGCACGAGGTTGGCGTCGGTGACGGTGGCCGGGCCACCCCGGCCATAGGCGGCGGGACCGGGATCGGCGCCGGCACTATGGGGCCCCACCCTGGCGCGCGAGCCGTCGAAGGACAGGATCGAGCCGCCGCCGGCCGCCACCGTCTCCACGTCGAGCATGGGGCTGCGCAGGCGTGCGCCCGCCACCCTGGCGGTATCTCTCCGTTCCAGCGCTCCGGCGTAGCGGCAGACGTCGGTGGATGTGCCGCCCATGTCGAAGCCGAGCGCGGCCTTTGCGCCCGCCGCCTCGGCGGTGCGGGCGACGCCGACGACTCCGCCGGCCGGTCCCGAGACGACGGCGTCCTTGCCGCGGAAGGCTTCGGCGCGAACGAGGCCGCCCGCGCTCGTCATGAACCACAGCGGCGCGCCGTTCACGGCCTCGGCCACCCTGCGGACATAGGCGCGCAGGACCGGCGTCAGATAGGCGTCGGCGATGGCGGTTTCGGCGCGCGGCACGAAGCGGGGCAGGGGCGAGGCCTCGTGGCTGAGGGTGACGTCGTCGAACCCCGCCGCCCGCGCGATCTCGCCGGCCGCCAGCTCGTGCGCCGGGTTCAGATCGGAATGCAGGAAGGCGATGGCGACGGATGTGAAGCCGACGGCTCTCGCCTTCGCCAGCCGGTCGGCCAGCGTGGCTTCGTCCAGCCAGCGCACGACCTCGCCGTCTGCGCCGAGCCGCTCGCACGCCTCGACGACGCCGGCATAGAGCGGCTGAGGCCTCACGATCCGCAGCGCAAACAGCTCCGGCCGTGACTGGTCGCCGATCAGAACCGAATCGGCGAAGCCTTCCGTGGTGACGAACAGCGTCCGCGCGCCCTTGCGTTCCAGCAGCGCGTTGGTCGCGACGGTGGTCCCCATCTTGATCGCCGTCACGCGCTCGGCGGGGAAGGGCGCGCCATCGGCTACCCCCAGCAGTCGCCGCATGGCTTCGATGGCGGCGTCGTCATATGAGGGCGAGGCCGAGAGCAGTTTCAGCGTGTGCTCGACGCCCGCGCCGTCCGCGCCGATCACGTCGGTGAAGGTGCCGCCGCGGTCGATCCAGAAAGTCCAGCGACCCTCTACGGTTGTCATGCGAGCGCCACACACATAGGCTTAGCTTCGATCCCCATGAGCTTCTGGCGCAACATAGCAAGCCTCGCCGCACGGCGCGTCGACGCGGCGGAGTGTGCGGATTGTCCTCCGGGCCTGCCCGGTGAGGATCCCGCCTTCACGACCGCGGTGACGGCGCTCGGCGCCAAGCTGTCGAAAGCCGACGGCCACGCCAGCGACGGCGAGTTCGCCACCTTCCGCCTGGTGTTCCAGCCCGAGGAAGGCTCCGAACGCAACATCCACCGCCTCTATGACCTCGCCCGCCAGACCACGCGCGGCTTCGAAAGTTACGCCAGGCGGCTGCGCAAGCGCTACGGCTCTTGCCCGCAGCTGCTGGAGGACGTGGTCGATGGGCTGTTCCACATCGCGGCGTCGGACGGGACCGTGACCGGCGACGAGATGGATTACATGGAGCGGGTCTCCGGGCTGCTCGGCCTGTCCCCGCTGACCTTCCGGCGGCTGAAGGCGACCCACCTCGGCCACGGCGAGGACGACCCCTACCTGGTGCTCAACGTGCCGCACGATGCGCCCGACGCGGTGGTCCGCGCCGCCTGGAAGCAGGCGCTGTCCTCCGCCCACCCCGACCGCGCCCGCGCCCGCGGCCTGCCCTCGGAATTCATCGAGGTCGCCGAGGCCAAGGCCGCCGCCATTAACGCCGCTCACGATACTATTATGCGCGAGCGCAAGGCGCTGGCGTTCGCCGGCGCCGCATAACGGGCCACCACTGAGGCAACCGGCCGCATCTCCGGGTGTTCAGTTGACGTTCACCAGTGTTGGGCTGATATGTCTTAAACGCGCGTTCGACGCGCTCCGCGAGAGACCAGATGGACAGGCTGACAGGTGCAAGTGCTTCGGGTTCGGCGCGAAAGGGCCTGGCCTGGATTGGCGGCTTCATCGCCACCGCCGCGGCGCTGACCATCGGCGCTTTCCTCGCGCTTTTCGCGGCCGCCACCGTCGTCGTCCTGGCCCTGATGACCAGTGCGCTGCTGGCCCTTTCCGGCCTGGCGCTGCGCGCCCGGCGCACCGTTCGCGCCCGCAACGAACCCGGCGTCATCGACGCTCGCCACGTCGGCGGCCACTCGTGGGTCGCCTACGGCTGGAACGAGCGACGCTAACTTCCTTTCGTCAAAGTCAGGCTTGCTCCCGGGGCCGCGCCGTCGCATTGTGGTTCAAACAACTGTTTGGAGGACCGCATGATCGGCGTAATCGCGACCCTTAAGGTGCAGGACGGCAAGGGCGCCGATCTGGAGAAGGTCTTTGCCGACCTCGCCGCGCAGGTGAAGGCCAATGAAGCCGGCTGCCTCCTCTATCAACTGACCAAGAGCCGGACCGAGCCGAACACCTACAAGGTCATGGAGCTGTACGCCTCCGAGGAGGCGTTGAAGCACCACGGCTCGACCGATTACTTCCGCGCCGCCGGGCCCGGCATCGGCGTCACGCTCGCTGGCCGGCCGGAGATCGAGTACCTCGACGCCGTGGAGTAACGCAGCCATGGACCTGTCCTTCTCCGCAGAGGACATCCAGTTCCGCGACGAAGTCCGGAACTGGATCGCGGAGAACTACGACGAGGACCTGCGCAAGCAGCATTCGCAGTCGAAGAACGGCTACCTCGACAAGGCCGGGCAGATCCGCTGGCAGAAGAAGCTGGCGAGCCGCGGTTGGGCGGCGCCCGACTGGCCGGTCGAACACGGCGGGCCGGGCTTCACGCCGTCGCAGCGTTACATCTTCAACATGGAGATGAGCCTGGCGGGCGTGCCGGTCACCTCGCCCATGGGCATCAAGATGGTCGCCCCGGTCATCATGGCCTTCGGCTCGGACGCGCAGAAAAGGCAGCATCTGCCGCCGATCCTGAACTCCGACATCTGGTGGTGCCAGGGCTACTCGGAGCCCGGTTCGGGTTCGGACCTCGCCAGCCTACAGATGCGGGCGGAGCTCGATGGCGACCATTATGTGCTGAACGGCT
>CAMLRH010000284.1 GCA_946482375.1 uncultured Caulobacteraceae bacterium
GTCAGCGTCAGCATGTGGACGTCGGCGCGCAGCTCCTTGAGCTTCTCCTTGTGCTTGACGCCGAAGTGCTGCTCCTCGTCGACGACGACGAGGCCGAGGTCCTTGAAGCTGACCTGCTTCGACAGCACCGCATGGGTGCCGACGACGATCTCGATCTCGCCGTTGGCGAGGCCTTCTCGGGTCTCAGTCGCCTCCTTGGCAGGAACCAGACGCGACAGGCGACGCACCTTCACCGGCCAGCCCTGGAAGCGCTCGACGAAGGTCTTGTAGTGCTGCCGCGCCAGCAAGGTTGTCGGGCAGACGACCGCCACCTGCTTGCCGCTCATGGCGACCACGAAAGCGGCCCGCAGCGCCACCTCGGTCTTGCCGAAGCCGACGTCGCCGCAGATCAGCCGGTCCATCGGCTTGCCCGCGCCGAGGTCCTGCAGCACGTCGGCGATGGCGTTCAGCTGGTCGTCCGTCTCCTCGTAGGGGAAGCGGGCGCAGAACTCGTCGAAGATGCCGCTCGGCGGATCGGTCTCCTCAACCGACTTCAGGGCGCGGGCGGCGGCGATCTGGATGAGCCCTTCGGCCATCTCGCGCAGCCGCTCCTTGGCCCGCGCCTTCCGGGCCTGCCAGGCCGCCCCGCCCAGACGGTCGAGCTGAACGCCCTCCGACTCCGCGCCGTAGCGGGTCAGGAGGTCGATGTTCTCGACCGGCAGGTAGAGCTTGGAGTCGCCGAAGTAGTGTAGCTCCAGACAGTCGTGCGGCGCCTCCTGCACCTCCAGCGTCTTCAGGCCTTCGTAGCGGCCGATGCCGTGGTCGATGTGGACCACGAAATCGCCCGGCGTCAGCGCGCTGGCCTCGGCGAGGAAGTTCGCCGCCCGGCGCTTGCGACGGGGCCGGGCCAGCCGGTCGCCGAGGATGTCGGTCTCGGAGATGACGGCGAGGTTGTCGGTCTCGAAGCCGTGCTCGATCGGCAGCACGACGCGCTGCGGCGTCTTCGGATCGGCCGCCTTCGCGGCTTGCCAATAGGGCGCGAGCGGAACGCGCTTGAGCCCGTGGTCGGCCAGCATGTGACCAAGCCGTTCCGACGCGCCCTCGGACCACGACGCGAACAGCACGCGCTTCCCCGCCTTCGAAAGCTCCGTGGCGTGGTTCGCTGTCGCCTCGAACAGATTGACGCTGTCCTGCTGGCGCTCGGCGACGAAGGTGCGGCCGAGCTTGGCGCCCATGTCGACGGCGGTCGCGGCGTCGGACTGGAAGGGCGTGAAGTGGCGGTTTGCGTGCTCCCCTACCCGCTTCTCCCACTCCTTCGCGTCGAGATAGAGCTGCTTCGGCTCCAGCGGCCGGTAAGACGATTTCTTGTCGGCGGCCGAGCGGGACTCGTAGGCGTCCTCGATCATCGCCAGCCGCTCGTCCCGCGCCTCGGCGGTCAGGTGATCGACACCGACCAGAGCGCCCTCCGGCAGGTAGTCGAACAGCGTCGCCATCTTCGGATAGAGCAGCGGCAGCCAGTGCTCGAGCCCGGCCCTGCGCGAGCCTTCGCTGACGGCGGCGTAGAGGGCGTCGTCGCCCGGGTTGCCGAACGCCTCGACGTAGCCCTTGCGGAAGCGGCTGATGGTGTCCTTGTCGAGCAGCGCCTCGCTGACCGGCAGCAGAGCGATTTCCTTCAGCTGCCTGGTCGAACGCTGGGTTTCCGGGTCGAACGCGCGGATCGATTCCAGCGTGTCGCCGAAGAGGTCGAGACGGACCGGCTCCTCCGCGCCCGGCGGGAAGACGTCGATGACGCCGCCGCGGATGGCGAACTCGCCCTTCTCCGACACCGTCGAGGCGCGGGCATAGCCGTTGACCGCGAAGTAGTCCTCGAGGTCCTTGATATCGACGTCCTGGCCCGGCTGGGCCGAGAAGCTGGCGCGGGTGATGACCTCGCGGCTCGGTACGCGCTGAAGGGCCGCGACGGCGGCCGTGACCAGGATCACCGGCTTCTTCGCATCGAAGTCGCCGGCGAGCCTCGCCAGCGTCGCCATCCGCTGGGCGGAAACCCCCGGTGACGGTCCGATGCGGTCGTAGGGCAGGCAGTCCCACGACGGGAAATGCAGGATCTCGATTTCAGGCGCGAAGAACGCCATCGCGCCGACGAAGGCCTGCGCCCGGCTGCCGTCGCGGGCGATGAAGACGCTTAAGCCCCCCCGCGACCGCGCGATGTCGGCCATGACCAGCGCGTCGAAACCTTCCGGCGCGCCGGCGAGGTCGAGACGGCCGTCTTCCTTGGCGATGTGCTTCAGATCAGCCACGTCACGCGCCACGGGCTTCTCCCATCGCGGAGGCCCGCAGGCGCTCGATCAGGGCGGCGAAATCGGCCGGCGGTTCGGCCCGTCCGACGATCCAGCCGAAGATGTCGTGATCGTTCTCTTCCAGCAGCCGCTCGAAGGTTTCGAGCTCGTCTGAAACGAGGCTCTGGGCATGGTTGTCCGCGAACGGCCCCAGAATGAGGTCCGCTTCCCGAAAGCCGCGATGCCAGGCGCGGAACCTGAGTTTCTTGAGCCTCGTGTCGTCCATGGGAGCGCGCCGATATAGAGGGCCGGTCGGCCTAACGCCAGCTATGCTGAGGCCGATGCGACCGGAGATTCTTTTTCCACTGTTTGCGCCCGTCACCACACTGAAGGGCGTGGGCAGCCGCGTCGCGCCGCTGCTGGAGAAGGTCGCCGGGCCGATCGTCCGCGATGTGTTGTTCCTCAGCCCCAGCGGGTTCGTCCGCCGGCCCGTCGTTACCGCCGATCAGGTGCGTGAAGGCGAGGTCCAGACCCTCGTCGTCACCATCGACCAGCACCAGAAACCGGGCCGCCGCGACCTGCCGTGGAAGATCCGCTGCTTCGACGGCACGGGCTTCCTGACGCTCGTCTGGTTCAAGGGCCACGGCGACCACCTGATCCAGAAGAACCCGAAAGGCGCGATCCGCGTCGTCAGCGGCAAGGTCGACCGCTTCGGCTCCGAGATTCAGATGGTCCACCCGGATTACATGTTGGACGCCGAACGGGCTGGCGAAATCCCGCAGGTGGAGACGGTCTATCCGGCGACGGCCGGCCTGACCTCGCGCGCCATCCGCAAGCTGGCGCTGGAGGCGCTGGAACGGGCGCCGGAGATGCCGGAATGGGGCGATCCCGCGTGGCTCGCCCGCGAGAAGCTTCCGGCCTGGCGCGAGGCGCTCGTGCAGTTGCACAACCCGCAGAGCGAGGCGGACGTGAACCCCCTCGTCCGCCATCGCCGTCGCCTCGCTTACGATGAACTCCTCGCCCACCAGTTGGCACTGGCCCAACGCAAGGCGGCGCGGCGGTCGCATCCCGCGCCGGTCATCAAGGCCGCGCCGGCTTCCGAGACGCTGGAAAAGGCCCTGCCCTGGCGACTGACCGGCGCGCAGATACGGTCGCTTTCGGAGGTACGTGGCGACCTCGCCTCCGGCGAGCGGATGAGCCGCCTGCTGCAGGGCGACGTCGGCGCCGGCAAGACCGTGGTCGCCATGCTGGCCATGGCCGACGTCGCGGCGAGCGGCCTGCAATCGGCGCTGATGGCTCCGACGGAAATCCTCGCCCGCCAGCACTTCGAAACCATCGCCGGGCCGCTCGCCGCGCAAGGCATCACATCCGTGCTGCTCACCGGTCGCGACAAGGGCGCGGGCCGGAAGGAGAAGATGCAGGCGCTCGCAGATGGGCCTGCGGCGGTCGCCGTCGGCACCCACGCCCTCTTCCAGGACGACGTCGCCTTCAAGGCGCTCGCTTTGGC
>CAMLRH010000285.1 GCA_946482375.1 uncultured Caulobacteraceae bacterium
GATGGCGCGCGGCATCGCCATGCATTGCGCCTTCGCCGAGGCCGTGCTGGCGGGAGAGATGGCTAGCTAGCCAGCGCCGTACTGAGGAGGGTGCGCAACGCCCGCTCGTCCTCGAAGCGCGCCTTGACTGGCCAGGCATGGACCTGCGCGCGCCAGGCGGCGGGCAGGCGCACCCAGTCCTTCTCGGTGGTGATCAGACCGGCGTTGTGCGCCTGCGCGCGGCGGACGAGCGCGCTCAGCGTGCCCGCGTCGTAGGCGCCGTGGTCGGGGAAGGCGGCGAAATCGACGAGGTCGCAACCGACGGCTCGAAGCGCGCGCTCGACCTTCCACGGCTTGCCGATGCCGGCGAAGCCGAACTGCGGACCCGGCGGCGGCGGCGCGGCGGGGTCGAGGTGGGCCAGCAGCACCGGCGTCGAGCCGAGCGCCGCCAGCAGGGCCGGGTCCGGCTCGATGATGTCGGAAGGCAGCAGCAGGACGACGGCGTCGGCGCGCGCCAGCCCCTTGGCCAGCGGTTCGCGCATCGGGCCGGCGGGGAAGACCGTCCCGTCACCGAACGGCCATTCGCCATCGCGGGTCTCGCCGTCGACGACGACCAGCGACAGCGCCTTCCTGACCTGCGGGTTCTGGTGGCCGTCGTCCATGACCACGGCCTCGGCCCCGGCCGCGGCGGCGGCGCGGGCCCCGATCAGCCGGTCCTTCGAGACCCACATCGGATGGTCGCGGGCGATCATCAGCGGCTCGTCGCCCACGTCCTCGGCGGTGTGCAGGGTCGGATCGACCCGCGTTGCGCCGACGACCTTGCCGCCATAGCCGCGTGAGAGGCCGTGGGCGGTGACGCCCATGTCGGCAAGCTGTTCGAGGATTTCGCGCACGACCGGCGTCTTGCCCGCGCCGCCGACGGTGAGGTTGCCAACGCAGATCACCGGCACGTCGGGGTCGATCGGCGTCGTTCCCTTGATCCGCGCCTCGGTGACGCCGGCCCACGCCCACGACAGCGGCTTGAGCAACAGCCGCGTCGTCCTCATCGGAGGACGGCGTCGATACCACCAGCGGGGTGTGCGGAGCTTCATCAGGGGAGCAAACGCTGGAGTTGGCCCCAGGTGTCATCGAGCGCGTGCTGACCCTGATCGGCGAAGGCGAGCGCCGCCTTGCTCATAGTTTCCCGGCGGTGGAGTACGTCGGTCAGCGCTACGGATAACCCGGCCGTATCGGTGATGGTCGCGGCCCCTGCCGCCGCCATGGCGTCGTAGATTTCGGCGAAGTTGAACACAGCCGGACCGGTGACGACCGGGACGCCCAGGCGCGCCGGTTCCAGCGGGTTGTGGCCGCCAATGCCCGGTGCGAATGAGCCGCCCATCACCGCGACGTCCGCCAGCGAATAGAGCAGGCCCATCTCGCCCAGCGTGTCGGCGACATAGGCGCGGGTGTCGGGCGTGATCGCCTGCCCCAGCGAACGGCGGGGCGCGCCGAGCGCGGCGGCGACTGCTTCGCCCCGCGTCGGGTGGCGAGGGGCCACGATCAGCAGAGCGTCGGCGGCGGCGGCGGCGGCGATGACCTCGTCCTCGCCCGGGTGGGTGCTAGCGGCGAGGACGACGGGGCGCTTGCCGATGGTTTTGCGCAGCGCGGCTTTCGCCTTCGCGTCGACCGCGAGCGGTTCGCCGACCAGCTTGAGGTTGGCGACG
This sequence comes from uncultured Caulobacteraceae bacterium, assembly GCA_946482375.1. The sequence goes on from CAMLRH010000285.1 coordinate 1,683, forward strand.
CCAGCCACCTCGCCGCCCATCTGGCTGAGCCGTTCGGCGCTGGCCCGGTCCTGCGCGAGGATCAGGTCGAAGGCGCTAAGCAGCGTGCGGGCGGCGTCGGCCGCCTTTCGCCATCCGGCGGCGCTTTCCCCGGTGATGCGGGCGGAGAGGAGGGCGAGTTTCGCGCCGCGCTTCTTCGCGCCGAGCAGGAGGTTGGGCCAGAGTTCGCTTTCGACGAAGACGGCGAGGTCGGGCCGCCAGTGGTCGAGAAAGCGGCGGGCGACGGCGGGGCCGTCGACGGGCGCGTACTGATGGATGACGCCGTCCGGCAGGCGTTTCGCCAGCAGCTCGGCCGAGGTCACGGTGCCAGAGGTGACCAAGACCGTGAGATCAGGGCGCTCGGCGCGCAGGCGCCCGACCAGCGGCAGGATGGAGAGGCTTTCGCCGACGCTCGCCGCATGCAGCCAGACGAGCGGACCATTCGGACGCGGCGCGCCGGCGTGGCCGAGGCGTTCGGCGAGGCGCGCGCCGTCCTCCTTCCCGCGCTTGGCCCGGCCGCGCAGGATCGGCGCGGCGAGCGGTTCGGCCAGCGTCGTGGCGGCGCGGTAGAGGGAAAGGCCGAGGCTCACACCACGTCCGCGGGCGCGAGGCGGCAGGCGCCGCCGCTCTCGACCTGAAGCGTGGCGTGGCCGATGCCGAAACGCTCGTGCAGGCCGTGGCTGGTGTCGTGCAGGAAGGCGTCGCCGTCATCGCCGTCGGGCCGGACGAGGTGGGCGGTCATGGCGGTTTCGGTGGTGCTCATCGCCCAGATGTGCAGGTCGTGGACCTCGGTGACGCCGGGCCGCTCTTCCAGCCATGCGCGCACCGTCGCCGGGTCGATCCCCTTCGGCGCGGCGTCCATGACCATGGCCAGCGATTCCCGCAGCAAGTCCCAGGTGCTCGCCACGATGACGGCGACGATGACCAGGCTGACCAGCGGGTCGATCCACAGGTAGCCGGTCAGGCCGATGGCCAGCGCGGCGACCACCACGCCCGCCGAAATGGCGGCGTCGGCGGCCAGGTGCAGGAATGCGCCGCGGGCGTTGAGGTCCTCCTTGCGGCTGCGCATGAACATCAGCGCGGTGCCGCCGTTCAGCAGGACGCCGACGAAGGCGACGACCATGACCGGCTCGGTCGCCACCGGATGCGGTTCGCCGAAGCGGTTGATGGCTTCCCACGCGATGGCGCCGACGGCCAGCAACAGCAGCCCGGCATTGGCGACGGAGGCGAGGATGGTGGCCTTGCGCAGGCCGTAGGTGCGCCGCCCGGCCGGCGCCCGCTTGGCCATGGCCGCCGCCCCCCAGGCCAGCAGCAGACCAAGCACGTCCGAGAGGTTATGGCCGGCGTCGGCCAGCAGCGCGAGCGAGCCGGTGACGAAGCCGGCGATGGCCTCGAAGCCAACGAAGGCGACGTTCAGCGCCGCGGCGATGGCGAAGGCGTGGCTCGCGTCGGCGGGCGCGTGATGGTGGTGGTGATGGCCGTGATGATGGTGGTCGTGGCTCATGGCGTCAGATCATAGCCCAGCCGCGACGGATTCCGCGCGGTCCAGCACGGCGGTCAACCGCTCGCCCCAGGCCTTGGCGAGTCCTTCGTTGTCGTCGCCGTCGGCGGCGTAGAAGGGGCCATCCCAGACGATGGCGCCCTTCGCGAAGGGGACCGGGAAGACCGTGCGGTCCCAGGTCTTGAGGCGGATGCAGGGGCGCGACGCGACGCCCACCATCACCACCGGCAGGCCGGTGAGCCGCGCCAGCACCGGCGCGCCGTCGGCCATCACCCGTGCCGGTCCGCGCGGCCCGTCGGGGGTGATGGCGATGGAGCCGCCGGCCTTGGCCCACTTGGCCATCTCGCGGAAGGCCGCCATGCCGCCCTTGGTCTTGGCGGGGTCGCTGCGCTTCTGCGACGACCCCCGAATGGCGAGCAGCCCCAGGCCCCCGATCGCGCGGGTGATGATCTCGCCGTCCACGGATTGCGAGACGAGCACCCGCAGTTTCGGCTTGTGTTCCTCGGGCCAGACCACCGGCGCGATGGGGACCAGGCAGTGCCAGAAGGCCAGGATC
>CAMLRH010000286.1 GCA_946482375.1 uncultured Caulobacteraceae bacterium
CGTGCGCTTGCCGAAGCCCTCGGACGAGACGGTGAGGATGAACTCCTCGGCGCCGCCCAGTTCGGCGATGCGCTCGGGGCTGACGGAGGCCTCGCCCTCGGCGCCTTCCTCGATCTCCTCGGGCTCGCTCTCCACCGCCTCGGCGTCGCCGTCGCCCGTGGCCGCGCGCATGGCGGCGGCGTGGCGCAGGTAGGCGCCACGTTCGGCCGGTGTCGCCGGCACCGCGCGCAGAATGGCCATCGAGATGACTTCATCGCCCGCGGCCAGCCGCACGCCGCGCACGCCGTCGGAGGTCCGGCCCGCGAACACCCGCACGTCGTCGACGGAGAAGCGGATGCAACGGCCGAGCGCCGTCGTCAGCAGTACGTCGCACTCCGTCCCGGCCAGAGCGACCCCGATGATGGCGTCGCCCTCGTCGAGCTTCATGGCGATCTTGCCGGCGCGGTTGATCTGGATGAAGTCGCTCAGCCGGTTGCGGCGGATGTTGCCGGACCTGGTGGCGAACATGACGTCCATGCCGTCCCACGCCGCCTCGTCCTCGGGCAGCGGCAGGATGGAGGTGATGGTCTCGCCCTGCTCGATCGGCAGCAGGTTGACGAAGGCCTTGCCGCGCGAGGTCGGCGTGCCCTGCGGCAGACGCCAGACCTTCAGCTTGTAGACCTTGCCGCCCGAGGTGAAGAACAGCACCGGCGCGTGCGTCGAGGCCGAGAAGACGCGGGTGACCGCATCCTCCTCCTTCGTCGCCATGCCGCTGCGGCCTTTCCCGCCGCGGTGCTGGGTGCGGTAGATGTTGAGCGGGGTGCGCTTCACATAGCCGCCGTGGGTGACGGTGATGACCATCTCCTCGCGGGCGATGAGGTCCTCGTCCTCAAGGTCGAAGTCGCCCTCGACGATCTGGGTGCGGCGCGGAACGGCGAAGCGCTCCATCACCTCGACCAGTTCGGCGCGGACCACGGCCATGATGTTGGCGCGGCTCGACAGCAGTTCCAGGTAGCCGGCGATGGCGTCGGCCAGTTCCTTCGCCTCGCCGAAGATCTCGTCGCGGCCGAGACCGGTCAGGCGCGACAGGGTCAGCGCCAGGATGGCGCGGGCCTGCTCGTCGGTCAGCCGGATCTTGTCCTTGCCTTCCAGCTGCGTGCGCGGGTCGGCGATCAGGTCGACCAGGGGCATCATGTCGCCCGTGGGCCAGGCCTTGGCCACCAGCCGCTCGCGCGCCTCGGACGGGTCGGCCGAGGAGCGGATGATGTGGATCACCTCGTCGATGTTGGCCACCGCGATGGCCAGACCGACCAGCACGTGGCCGCGGTCGCGGGCCTTGTTGAGCTCGTACTTGGTGCGCCGGACGACGACCTCTTCGCGGAAATCCACGAAGGCGGTGATCATCTCGCGCAGGCCCATCTGCAGCGGGCGGCCGTGGTTCAGCGCCAGCATGTTGACCCCGAAGGAGGTCTGCAGCGGCGTGTAGCGATAGAGCTGGTTGAGGACGACGTCGGGCGTCGCGTCGCGGCGGAGCTCGATGACGATGCGCATGCCGTCGCGGTCGCTCTCGTCGCGCAGGTCGGCGATGCCTTCGACGCGCTTCTCGCGCACCAGTTCGGCGATGCGCTCGACCAGGCCGGCCTTGTTCACCTGGTAGGGGATCGCGGTGACGATGATCGCCTCGCGGTCCTTGCGCACCTCCTCGATGGTGGCGACGCCGCGCATGATCACCGAGCCGCGGCCCGTCATCAGCGCCTGACGCGCGCCGGTCCGCCCGAGGATCTCGCCGCCGGTCGGGAAATCCGGGCCGGGGACGAGATCGAGCAGTTCCTCGAGTTCGATGTCGGGGTTGTCGATCAGCGCCAGGCAGGCGCTGACAACTTCGCCGAGGTTATGCGGCGGGATGTTGGTCGCCATCCCCACCGCGATGCCGCCGGCGCCGTTGACCAGCAGGTTGGGGATGCGCGCCGGGAGCACCGTCGGCTCGGTCTCCGAGCCGTCGTAGTTCTCCTGGAAGTCGACGGTGTCCTTGTCGAGGTCGGCCAGCAGCGCCTCGGCCGCCTTGGTCATCCTCGATTCGGTGTAGCGCATGGCCGCCGGCTGGTCGCCGTCGACCGAGCCGAAGTTGCCCTGGCCGTCGATGAGCAGCAGGTTCATCGAGAACGGCTGCGCCAGCCGCACCAAGGCGTCGTAGACCGACTGGTCGCCGTGCGGGTGGTACTTACCGATGACGTCACCGACCGTCCGCGCCGACTTGCGGTACGCGGCCGTCGAGGTGAAGCCGTTCTCGTTCATCGCGAACAGGATGCGCCGGTGCACCGGCTTGAGGCCGTCGCGCGCGTCCGGGAGCGCCCGGCTCACGATCACGCTCATGGCGTAATCGAGGTAGGAGCGCTTGAGTTCGTCCTCGATGGCGATCGGGGCTATGTGACCACGGCCGCCGTCGCCCGGAGGGATAATCGTCTCGTCTGTCAAAAGGGAAAAAGCCGGTTAGAATCGGACAAATAGGTGCGTCCGTTTGTTAACATCCGAGGGACTGCGACGCCACCTTTGGAGGCTTGCCATGATCGGCTCTATCGCCCTGATTTTCGCGGCGGTTTCGGGCGCGCCCGCCGACCGCCACGAGGGCGTCTGGCGGTTCGTCCCGGCGCCCGAGACACATTGCGTCGAACAGGTCCGTCAGGCGCGGTCCGCACCGACGACGCCGCGGCGGCTGGGCGAGCTTCCCGCCGCCTACGCCATTCGCCTGAAAGACGACCCAAAACCTGATAGAAATGGCTGTTTTCGCCTGAAGAGGGAGCGTTAGAATCTTGATGCGTCTGATGAGTTTTCTGGCCGCCGCCGCGGCAGTTTCCGCCTGTGTTTCGGCTTCCGCTCCCGCCGTCGCCACCCCGCCGCCACCCGCTTCGAGCGCCCTCCTGAAGGGCGCGAACGGCGAAGAGGCCGGCCAGGCGACGATCCAGCAGGTCCCGACGGGCGTGGTTATCGACATCGAGGTGAAGGGTCTCACGCCCGGCTGGCACGGCGTCCACATTCACGAAAAGGGCGACTGCACGACGCCCGCCTTCACATCGGCCGGCGCCCACGTCCACGCCGATGAAACGCCCGCCGAACACGGCTACCTGACCATGAGCGGCGGGGATTTCGGCGACCTGCCGAACATTTGGGTCGGCGCCGACGGAACGGGCAAGGCGCAGTTCTACTCCACCCGCGTCTCCCTAGCCTCCGATGGCCCCGGCGCCCTATGGGACCAGGACACCGCCGCCATCGTCGTCCATGCCGCCCGCGACGACCACTTCACCCAGCCCATCGGCAACTCCGGCGCCCGCGTCGCCTGCGGAGTGCTGTCGCACTAACTCCCTCTCCCTGAGGGAGGATGGCCGCCAGCGGCGTGAGGGTCTACGCCCTCTCCGGAGAAGCCCTAAACCCCCATCCTCCCACTTCGCCTTCCGGCTTGGGGCCCCCGGCTCCGAGAAAACGGTTCGCGCGGAGCGGCGGGCGCTTTCGCGCCTGCTCACCATGACGAACTCAGAAGCCAGTCATCCTGAGCAGCCCCGAAGGGGCGTGTCGAAGGACGCAGGCCAACTTCCACGCCGCCCGCGTTTCTGGGTCCTCGGGACAAGCCCGAGGATGACGGGGGTGGGATGTCAGGCCATCAGCTTCTCGACCTCGTCCAGCGTGCGCGAGAACTTGGCAATCAGCGCGCGGTAGGGCGCGGGGCTGGTCATGTCGAGCCCGGCGCGCTTCAGCACGTCGATCGGATAGT
>CAMLRH010000287.1 GCA_946482375.1 uncultured Caulobacteraceae bacterium
CCGGCGACCAGGAGTTCGACAGCCCCAAGACCCTGGCCGCCTTCGGGCTCGGCCTCACACTTTTCCTCGTGACGCTGGCGCTGAACGTCATCGCGCTGCGCATCGTCCAGAAGTACCGCGAACAGTATGACTGACGCCGCACGCCTCCTGAAGAAGCGCTACGCGGCTGAAGCGCGCTTCAAGCTCTATGGCCGTATCGCCATCGTCATCGCGCTGGGCTTCCTGGCGGTCCTGCTCGGCCGCATCGTCATGCAGGGCTATACGACCTTCACGACGCACTCGATGAGCTTGCCCGTCTACCTCGACGCGGCCGCCATCGACCCGGCCTATCCGCAAGACGCCAACTACGACTACCTCGTCGCCCAGGCGATGCTGAAGACGGTCGGCGCCGTCGACGACGAGGTCGGCGAGAACGCCGCCAAGGCCCGCGACCTGCTCTCGCCCGACCTCGGCTTCCAGCTGCTCGACCGGGTGAAGGCCGACAAGTCGCTGATCGGCAAGACCGTCACCGTCGAAGGCCCCGTCCGCGCCGACGCCGACCTCTACTACAAGGGCGAGATCAAGCGCTCGACGCCCGAGGAGGAGCGCAAGCTCGACAACGAACAGATCGCGTGGCTCGACAAGCTCGAGGCCCAGGGCGTCGTGAAGGGCCACTTCAACACCGGCTTCTTCACCCGGTCGGATTCCACCGAGCCCGAGCAGGCCGGCGTGCTCGGCGCCATCGTCGGCAGCGCCATGATGCTGCTGGTCACCGCCCTGATCTCTATTCCCCTCGGCGTCCTGGCGGCGGTGTGGCTCGAGGAGTTCGCGCCGAAGAACCGCTGGACCGACCTGATCGAGGTCAACATCAACAACCTCGCGGCCGTGCCCTCCATCGTCTACGGGCTGCTCGGCCTTGCGCTCTTCATCAACTGGCTCGGCGCGCCGCGTTCGGCGGCGGTGACCGGCGGCATGGTGCTGGCGCTGATGAGCCTGCCGACCATCATCATCGCCACCCGCTCGGCGCTGAAGGCGGTGCCGCCGTCGATCCGCGAAGCCGCCTTGGCGCTCGGCGCGTCGCGCACCCAGACCGTCTTCCACCACGTCACGCCGCAGGCCATGCCCGGCGTGATGACCGGCATCATCCTCAGCCTCGCCCACGCGCTCGGCGAGACCGCGCCGCTCCTGATGATCGGCATGGTCGCCTTCGTGCCGGGCGTACCCGAGAGCTTCACCGGCGCCGCCAGCGTGCTCCCCGTCCAGATCTTCATCTGGGAGAACGCCTCCGAGCGCGCCTTCCACGAGCGCACCGCCGCCGCGATCATGGTGCTGCTCGCCTTCATGATCGTGATGAACGCCGCCGCCGTCATCCTGCGCTCGCGCCTGGAGCGCCGCTGGTGAGCCAAACGGAAACCGCCATGCCCTACGACGCCCAGGTCGAAACCGACCTCGCCACGGAGCCGAAGATCCGCGCCCGCTCGGTCAACGCCTTCTACGGCGACAAGCAGGCTCTGTTCGACGTCACCATTGACATCCCCGATCGCGGCGTGATGGCCTTCATCGGCCCGTCCGGCTGCGGCAAGTCCACCTTCCTGCGCTGCCTCAATCGGATGAACGACACCATCGCCGGCGCCAGGGTGACCGGCCGCATCGAGATGGACGGCGAGGACATCAACGACCGCTCCATCGACCCGGTGCTGCTGCGGGCCAAGGTCGGCATGGTGTTCCAGAAGCCGAACCCGTTCCCGAAGTCGATCTTCGAGAACGTCGCCTACGGTCCGCGCATTCACGGCATGGCGAAGGACAAGCATGAGCTGGCCGTCGTCGCGGAATCTTCGTTGAAGCGCGCCGGCCTCTGGGAAGAGGTGAAGGATCGCCTCGACGCGCCGGGCACGTCCTTATCCGGCGGCCAGCAGCAGCGCCTCGTCATCGCCCGCGCCATCGCCATCAACCCCGAGGTCATCCTGATGGATGAGCCGTCCTCGGCGCTCGACCCCATCGCCTCGGCGCGGATCGAGGAGCTGATCGACGAGCTGCGCGAGCAGTTCTGCATCGTCATCGTCACCCACTCGATGGCGCAGGCGGCGCGGGTTTCACAGCGTACGGCCTTCTTCCACCTGGGCGTCCTGATCGAGGAAGGACCGACCGAGCAGGTCTTCCAGAACCCCCGCGAGCAGCGCACGCAGGACTACATCACCGGCCGGTTCGGGTAAGGGTATCGACCATGAGCGACCACATCGTCCGATCGTTCGACGAGGAGCTGGGCGAGATCACCGCCGAGGTCGCCCGCATGGGCGGCCTGACCGAGGCGCAGATCGGTGAAGCGCTCGACTGCGTGCTGCGCCGCGACGTCAAGCTGGCCGAGCAGGTCACCGCCCGCGATCGCCAGCTCGACGAGATGGAAGCCGAGATCGAGCGCAAGGCCATCCGCGTCATCGCGCTGCGCCAGCCGATGGCCAACGACCTGCGCCACGCCGTCGCCGCCATGAAGATCGCCTCCAACCTCGAACGCTGCGGCGACCTCGCCAAGAACATCGCCAAGCGCTCGCTGGTGCTGGCGGGCTCCGAGCCGGCGACGCCGCTCAGCCGCTCCATCGACCGGCTGGGCCGGCTGGTGGCCGCGCGGCTGAAGGACGTGCTCGACGCCTACACCACCTCCGACATCGACCGGGCCGTCGCCGTCTGGAAGCGCGACGACGAGATCGACAGCCACTACGACAGCCTGTTCCGTGAACTGCTCACCTACATGATGGGCGATCCGAAGATGATCACGCCGGGCGCGCACCTGCTGTTCATCGCCAAGAACCTGGAACGCATGGGCGACCACGCCACCAACATCGCCGAGATCATCCACTACGAGCTGACCGGCGAGACGCTCGGAACCGAGCGCCCGAAGATGGACGCGATCACGCCATGAGCGCCAAGGTTCTGGTCGTCGAGGACGAGGACGCGCTGGCGACCCTCCTCGACTACAACCTCTCCAAGGAGGGCTACACCGTCTTCCTCGCCCCCGACGGAGAAGAAGCGCTGCTGCGCGTCGACGAGGAGGAGCCCGATCTCGTCGTCCTCGACTGGATGCTGCCCAAGGTCAGCGGCATCGAGGTCTGCCGGCGCCTGCGCCAGGGACCCAAGACCCGCAACGTGCCGATCATCATGCTGACCGCGCGCGGCGAGGAGACCGACCGCATCCGGGGCCTGGACACCGGCGCCGACGACTATGTGGTCAAGCCGTTCTCGATGAGCGAGCTGACCGCGCGGGTGAGGGCCGTCCTGCGCCGTATCCGGCCGGGCCTGACCGAGGACGTCGCCCGCTACGGCGACATCGTCATGGACCGCGTCGCCCACCGCGTCCGACGCAACGGCCACGAGGTCCACCTCGGCCCCACCGAGTTCCGCCTGCTCGACCACTTCATGCGCCATCCTGGCCGCGTGTTCAGCCGCGAGCAGCTGCTCGACGCCGTCTGGGGCTCGGAGATTTACGTCGAGGCCCGCACCGTCGACGTCCACATCGGCCGCCTGCGCAAGGCGCTGGGCGCGGAAGGGGCGGACCCGATACGCACGGTGCGGTCGGCCGGCTATTCTCTGGATTTGGACTAGCCTTCTCCCTCCCCTTCATGGGGAGGGTGGCTCGCGAAGCGAGACGGGTGGGGCTGTAGCGACACTTCCCCACCCGACGCCTGCGGCGTCTTCCCTCCCCATGAAGGGGAGGGAGGCTTGGACTTATCCGCGTA
>CAMLRH010000288.1 GCA_946482375.1 uncultured Caulobacteraceae bacterium
CTCGCCGGCCTGGACGTTGTCGAGGCCGTAGACGCGGGCGATGCCGTCGCCGACGCTGAGCACGCGGCCGACGTCGGAAACGTCCGCCTCTTCGCCGAAGCTGGCGATCTGGCTCTTGAGGATGGCCGAAATTTCGGCGGCGCGGATGTCCATCGTTCTTACGCTCTCTTGAGGGCGAATTTCAGGGAGTCGAGCTTCGACTTCAGCGAAGCGTCGAACAGGCGCGAGCCCACGCGGACCTTGATGCCGCCCAGGATGGACGGATCGACCCGCGTGGAGATTTCAGGATCCTTGCCGAGCGCGGTGCGAAGCGCGGCGGCGACGCTCTTGCTCTGCGCGGAACTCAGCGGAACAGCCGTCACCACCTCGGCGGAAACCACGCCGCGATAGACCGCGGACAGCTTCTCGAAGGCGGCGATGACGTGGATCAGTTGGGAGGCCCGGCGGTTGGCCGCCAGCAGGCCCAGAAACTTCTTCGTGGTGGCGTTGAACTTCGCCTTGTCGGCGATGGCGAGCAGGCCCCTGGCCTTGTCCTCGGCGCCGAACGCCGGCGAGGCCACCAGACGGCGCAGATCGGCGCTTTCGTGGAAGGCCTTCTTGAGCGCCTTCAGGTCGGCTTCGACAGCCGCGACCGCCTTCTGTTCTTTGGCCAGATCGAACAGGGCTTGCGCGTACCGTTGCCCCGCATCCGTCGCGTTGTTGTCGTCAGCCACTTAAAAGTCCGCCCGATCGCGTTGTCCGAGCCGCCCACCGGAGAGGACCTCCGCGGCGGCAAAGGCTTGAAAGCGCTTGGGAAAGCACATGGGCCGGGAAACCTGTCACGGCCCCCTCGCCCGAAGCCGCGCGCCTGATAGCATGCGATCTTTTGCACCGCAACGTCGCCAAACGGGCGTTTTCCGGCCCCGCTTTTTCGAGGCGGTTCAGCCCCGCTCGACGCGGTAGACTCCGGACGCCGCGGCGGCCCGGCGGCCCTCCGCCAGCCGGGCCTCGCCGGAAGCGAAAACCAGGCTCTTCGTGGCCCGGTCGATACGGGTCTCGACCACAGGCTCGGCGCCCTCGGCGGCCACGCCGTAGTCGATGGTGAAGGAGACCGGAACGACGGCGCGCTCCTCGCCGGCGGCGGCGAGCAGGGCGGCTTCGAGACGTTGGGACAGGGGGGTCATGGGCGCTGCTTACAAAAGAAATGGGGCGGCGCAAACGGCCGCCCCAGTGGGATGCTCGAGGAAAAGCCGGACCGATACGCGTCCGGGTACAGGAACTAGTTGGCGGCCTGCAGGGCGGCGCCGGCTTCGCCGTTGCAGCGGGCGAGGTCGTCGGCGGCCAGCGTCTTGCGCTCGGTGCCGAAGGCGGCCACGGGGCCGACTTCCTTGACCACGGCCTTGCAGGTCGCGGCGGTCAGGGCGCGCGAGGGGGCGTTCTGGGCGATGCAGTTCGCATAGGCGCAGGTGAAGACCGCGCCGCCGGCGACGATCTTGGTCTTGGCCGCGACCGGCGTGGACAGGGAAACGTTGATGGTTCCGCCGGCGGCCAGGGCCGGGGCGGCGAACGAAGCGGACAGGATGGCGGCGACCGCCAGGATGCGGAGCTTCATGGGGGAGTCCTCCGGGGTTGGGGAGTTGGCGATAAAGTCTACGTTCGGATCGAATACTCGCCTCGCCCTGCCCCGTGGGATCAGCCGCCAGTATCCCCACCGGCGGCGCGACGCAGAACTAAGCAATGTTCAGATAGCACCCGTTGCGACGGGCTCGCAAGTCCTATTTGCGAACGGGCGCGCTTTCGTACAAGCCCTGACGCCGCGTCATGCTCGCGCGCCGCCAGGCTCGCGCGCATACTCACACACAAATACGAGAGAGAGGGACCCATGGACTTTGCTCTTCCCCCGGAGCTGACCGCCTACCTCGCCGAGCTCGACGCCTTCATCGAGGACAAGATCAAGCCGCTGCAGGCGAAGGACGACAACGAGCGTTTCTTCGACCACCGGCGCGAGTGGGCGCGGACCGACTTCGAGAACGGCGGCCTGCCCCGGCCCGAGTGGGAGACGCTGCTGGGCGAGGCCCGCAAGCTCGCCGACGAGGCCGGCCACTACCGCTTCGCCTGGCCCAAGAGCATGGGCGGCAAGGACGGCTCGCACCTGTGGATGGCGGTCATCCGCGAGCACCTGGCGGCCAAGGGGCTCGGCCTCTTCAACGACCTGCAGAACGAGCATTCGATCGTCGGCAACAACCCCTTCGTGCTGCTGTTCAAGGCGTTCGCGACGCCCGAGCAGTACGCCCGCGACAGCGAGGCGCTGCTGAACGGGACCATGCGGGCGGCGTTCGGCCTGACCGAGCCGCAGCACGGCTCCGACGCCACCTTCATGGAGACCCGCGCCGTTCGCCAGGAGCGCGACGGCAAGCCCGGCTGGCTGATCAACGGCGAGAAGATGTGGACCACGGGGATGCACGTGGTCACGCACGTCATGGTCTTCGCCCGCACCTCGGGGCAGGGCGGCGACGCCCACGGCATCACCTGCTTCATCGTCCCGCGCGAGCAGATCAAGATCGAGGAGTGGCTGTGGACGTTCAATATGCCCACCGACCACCCGCGCATTTCGATCACCGACGCCTGGGTGCCGGAGGACAGCTACTGGGGCGAGGTCGACCGGGGGCTCGGCATAGGCCAGAGCTTCGTCCACCAGAACCGCATCCGGCAGGCGGCGAGCTCCCTGGGCGCGGCGGTGTTCTGCATAGAGGAGAGTGTGAAGTACGCACGGCAGCGCAAGCCGTTCGGCAAGGCGCTGTCGGAGAACCAGGCGATCCAGTGGCCGCTCGTGGAACTCGCCACCCAGGCCGAAATGCTGCGGCTTCTGATCCGCAAGACCGCCTGGGATATGGACCGCATGGAGCACAAGCAGATCGAGAAGGAGCTCTCCGACAAGGTCTCCATGTGCAACTACTGGGCTAACCGGCTGTGCTGCGAGGCGGCCGACCGGGCTATGCAGGTACACGGCGGCATCGGCTATTCGCGCCACAAGCCCTTCGAGCACATCTACCGCCACCACCGCCGCTACAGGATCACCGAGGGTTCGGAGGAGATCCAGATGAGGAAGGTCGCGGCGTTTTTGTTCGGGTATCTGGGGCCGAGGCGGAAACAGTTCGCGGAGCTTTAAAGCCCTTCCCCCTGGATGGGGGAAGGGTTTGGGATGGGGGTGGCGCCGCCCGCCGATTACACGCTGGCCCAGCCTCATCCTGAATCTCTCCCACCCCCATCCCCGGCCCTTCCCCCATCCAGGGGGAAGGGAGTCAGTCCAACAACCGCTCCAGCGTCTCCAGCTCATCGGCCTCCCGCGCCGGCTTGTCCCAGCGGATGCGGTTGATGCGCGGGAAGCGCATGGCGACGCCGGACTTGTGGCGGGTGGAGCGCTGCAGGCCCTCGAAGGCGACCTCCAGCACCAGGCCGAAGTCGTGGTTGGCGCGCACCGAGCGAACCGGCCCGAAGCGCTCGACGGTGTTGTCGCGGACGAACTTGTCGAGCTGCTTCAGCTCCTCATCGGTGAAGCCGAAGTAGGCCTTGCCGACGGGGGTGAGGTGGCGGTCGCCGGCCTCGTCCTCGCGCCAGACGCCGAAGGTGTAGTCGGAATAGAAGCTCGACCGCTTGCCGCTGCCGCGCTGGGCGTACATCAGGACAGCGTCGATCAGGTGCGGGTCGCGCTTCCA
>CAMLRH010000289.1 GCA_946482375.1 uncultured Caulobacteraceae bacterium
CATCGGCGTCATCGCCGGCGACCTGCAGGACGCCGAGTCGATGAAGGCCGCGCTCGACCTGTTCGGGCCGCTGGGCGCCAACCTGCAGTGCAACCAGGACGGCGCGGCGCTGGGCCAGGGGCCGCACGAAAGCTGGCTGTTCAACTCGACCATCGCCGGCATCGAGGACGCCGACGTCGTCCTGCTGATCGGGACCAACCCGCGTCTCGAGGCCCCGGTGCTGAACGCCCGCCTGCGCAAGCGCTGGATGGCCGGCCAGATGCGCATCGGCCTCGTCGGCGACGCCGCCGACCTGACCTACGGCTACGACCATCTCGGCGCCGGCGGCGGCGCGCTTTCGGGCCTTGCCAAGGGCAAGTCCGACTTCCTCAAGGCGCTGAAGGGCGCCGAACGCCCGGCCATCATCGTCGGCATGGGCGCGCTGGCGCGTCCCGACGGCGCGGCGGTGCTGAAGGCCGCGGCCGATCTGGCCAAGACCTTCAAGGTGGTGCGCGACGGCTGGAACGGCTGGAACGTGCTGCACACCGGCGCCGCGCGCGTCTGCGGCCTCGACATGGGTTTCAGCGGCGCCAAGAGCGCCATCGACCTGACCGCCAAGGGCGGTGCGGATCTGCTGTTCCTGCTCGGCGCCGACGAACTGGACCTGTCGAAGACCAAGGCCTTCACCGTCTATCTCGGCACCCACGGCGACGTGGGCGCCCACCGCGCCGACGTCATCCTGCCGGGGGCGGCCTACACCGAGAAGAACGGCCTCTACGTCAACACCGAGGGCCGGGTGCAGATGGGCGAACGCGCTGTCTTCCCGAAGGGCGAGGCGCGCGAGGACTGGACCATCCTGCGGGCGCTGTCCGAGGTGCTGGGCGCGACGCTGCCCTACGACAGCCTTGAGCAGCTGCGCGAGAAGCTGTTCGCCGACCACCCCACCTTTGGCCGCATCGACTACGTGCCGCCGGCGACGAGCTTCGACCTCGGCGCCGTCGGCGGTGACGGCGAGCTGATCGACGTGCCGTTCCTGTCGACGGTGCGGTCCTTCCACCTGACCAACCCGATCGCGCGCGCCAGCGTCACCATGGCCGAGTGCGCCGCGCTGGCTTCGGGCGCGGCCAAGATGGCGGCGGAGTAGGCGATGGAGTTCTGGACCACCCCCGCCGGCTGGACGCTGATCACCATCGGCCAGATCGCGCTCGTCTTCGGCGGCGTGCTGGTTTCGCTGGCCTTCCTGCTCTACGCCGACCGCAAGATCTGGGCGGGCGTGCAGATGCGCAAAGGGCCCAACGTGGTCGGTCCCTTCGGCCTGCTGCAGTCGTTCGCCGACTTCGGGAAGTTCCTGATCAAGGAGATCGTCATCCCGGCCGGGGCCGACAAGACGGTCTTCCTGCTGGCGCCGATCGTCACCTTCATCCTGGCCTTCGGCGCCTGGGCGGTGATCCCGTTTGCGCCCGGTTGGGTGGTGTCCGACATCAACGTCGGCATCCTCTACCTCTTCGCGATCAGTTCGCTTGGCGTCTACGGCATCATCATGGGCGGCTGGGCTTCGAACTCGAAGTACCCGTTCCTGGGCTCGCTGCGGTCTGCCGCGCAGATGGTCAGCTACGAGGTCAGCCTCGGCTTCGTCATCATCACCGTGGTGATCCTGGCCGGTTCGATGAACCTGTCGACCATCGTCAACGCCCAGGCCGGGGGGTTCTGGAACTGGAACGTGCTGGGCGGCGGCGGCCTTCTGGGCCTGCCCATGGCCATCATCATGATCCCGATGATGGTCGTCTTCTTCATCAGCTTCCTGGCCGAGACCAACCGTCCGCCATTCGACCTGCCGGAGGCCGAGTCCGAGCTCGTGGCGGGCTACATGGTGGAATACTCCTCCACCCCGTTCCTGCTCTTCCAGATCGGCGAGTACGCCAACATCGTGCTGATGTGCGCGATGATCTCCATCCTGTTCTTCGGCGGCTGGCACGCGCCGTTCCCCGATACCTTCGTGCAGGACTGGCCGCCGCTGGTCGCCAACCTCTGGTATCTGCTGTGGTTCATCGCGAAGATCGTCTTCTGGTTCTTCATGACGGCGATGGTGAAGGCGATCACGCCGCGCTACCGCTACGACCAGCTGATGCGGCTGGGCTGGAAGGTCTTCCTGCCGATGTCGCTGGTGGCAGTGGTCTTCGTCGCCGCCTGGCGCGTGTTCGGGCCCGCCGCATGATCAAGCTCCTCCCGCTCCTCCTGCTCGCCGCCTGCGCCGCGCCGCAGACCGACAGCTATGCGCTGGGCCGGGGCGTGGCGACCTACGACGAGCTGGCTCGCGCCACCGAGGCCTGCCGCGCGCGGGGAGGGACCATCAAGGCCCCCACCAACGGCGGCTGGACGGCCGAGCTTTCCAACTACACCTGCGTCTTCCCGAGGCAGCCATGATCGAACGCGTCGGACAGGCCATCAAAGGCGCGCTGCTGCTCGACTTCGTTGGCGCCTTCGGGCTGGCCATGAAGCAGATGGTCGCCCCGAAGAAGACGGTGCAGTACCCGCACGAGCGCAACCCGCAATCGCCTAGGTTCAGGGGCGAGCACGCGCTGCGCCGCTATCCGTCGGGCGAGGAGCGCTGCATCGCCTGCAAGCTCTGCGAGGCCGTCTGCCCGGCCCAGGCCATCACCATCGAGGCCGAGCCGCGCTCCGACGGATCGCGCCGCACGACCCGCTACGACATCGACATGGTGAAGTGCATCTACTGCGGCCTGTGCCAGGAGGCATGCCCGGTGGACGCCATCGTCGAGGGGCCGAACCTGGAGTTCGCCGTCGAGACGCGCGAAGAGCTCTACTACGACAAGGAAAGGCTGCTCGATAACGGTGACCGTTGGGAGCGGCAGATCGCGAAGAATCTGGAGTTGGACGCGCCCTATCGCTAAGAGACGGGCCGCGATTCAGCACCACTTGAGAGGGACGTGAAGTAGCCCCCATGGGCCTGACGGCGATCGCCTTTTATCTGATGGCGGCGGTGACGCTCGCGGCCGGCTTTGCCGTCGTGGTGGCGCGCAATCCCGTGCACTCGGTGCTGTTCCTGATCACGGCCTTCTTCTCGGCGGCCGGGCTCTTCGTGCTCTTGGGCGCGGAGTTCCTGGCGATGCTGCTGGTGGTGGTTTACGTCGGCGCCGTCGCGGTGCTGTTCCTGTTCGTGGTCATGATGCTGGACGTTGACTTCGCCGCCTTGCGCGAGGGCTTCGCCAAGTACCTGCCCATCGGCGTCGTCGTGGCAGGCATCCTCGCCGTCGAGATGGCGATGGTGGCCATCGTCGTCGGCACGCGCGGCGCGGCGGGACGCAACGCCGAGCCCTTCGTGGCTCGCGAAGTGACCAACGCCGAGGCCATCGGGCGGGTGCTCTACACGGACTACGTCTATCTGTTCCAGGCGGCCGGCATCGTGCTGCTGATCGCCATGATCGGCGCCATCGTGCTGACGCTGCGCCACAAGCCGCACGTGAAGCGTCAGGTCATCGCCGACCAGGTGGCGCGCACCGCCAAGACCGGCATGCGCACCGTCAACATCAAGCCGGGCGAGGGGATCGACGCATGATCGGCCTGCCGCACTATCTCGCCGTCGCCGCCATCCTGTTCACCATCGGTGTCTTCGGCATCATCGTGAACCGCAAGAACGTCATCATCATCCTGATGTCGATCGAGCTGATCCTGCTCGCGG
>CAMLRH010000290.1 GCA_946482375.1 uncultured Caulobacteraceae bacterium
CAGCGGCGGCGGAAAGGTCGCTTGGATTCCCGCCTTCGCGGGAACAATCGGGTTTGGGGAGGGCCATCAGAAATAGCCCTCCTGCTTCTTCTTCTCCATCGAGGCGGCCTGGTCGTGGTCGATGACCCGGCCCTGGCGCTCCGAGGTGGTGGTCAGAAGCATCTCCTGGATGATCTCAGGCAGCGTCGCGGCCGTGCTCTCGACCGCGCCGGTCAGCGGATAGCAGCCCAGCGTCCTAAACCGGACCGAACGCATCTCCGGGGTCTCGCCGTCGCGCAGCGGCATGCGCTCGTCGTCGACCATGATCAGCGTGCCGTCACGCTCCACCACCGGCCGTTCGGCGGAGAAATAGAGGGGGACGATCGGGATGTTCTCGAGGTGGATGTATTGCCAGATGTCCAGCTCGGTCCAGTTGGAGATCGGAAACACCCGCACGCTCTCACCCGGCGCCTTGCGGGCGTTGTAGAGCTTCCAGAGTTCCGGTCGCTGGTTCTTGGGGTCCCAGCGGTGCTGGGCCGAGCGGAACGAGAACACCCGCTCCTTGGCGCGGCTCTTCTCCTCGTCGCGCCTCGCGCCGCCGAAGGCCGCGTCGAAGCCGTACCTGTCGAGCGCCTGCTTCAGCCCCTCGGTCTTCCACAGGTCGGTGTGCAGCGCCGAGCCGTGGTCGAAGGGGTTGATGCCGCGCGCCTCGGCGTCGGGGTTCTTGTGGACCAGCAGCTCGAAGCCGAGTTCGCGCGCCATCCGCTCGCGCATCTCGTACATCGCCCTGAACTTCCAGGTCGTGTCGACGTGCAGCAGCGGGAAGGGCGGCTTGGACGGATAGAAGGCTTTCGCGGCCAGGTGCAGCATCACCGCCGAGTCCTTGCCGATGGAATAGAGCATCACGGGCCGTTCGCACTCGGCGACGACCTCACGCATGATGTGGATGCTCTCGGCCTCCAGACGCTCAAGGTGCGTCAGGCGGACAGGCGACAGTTTGCTCATCGGGCGGCGACTTATGCGGTATAGCCGGTCCGCACAAGCGAGCGGGGCCGCAGTAATTCTCGGGGAGGAATCATTGGCGCTTCATCCGGTGGTGCTGTGCGGAGGCTCCGGAACGCGGCTTTGGCCCGCTTCGCGTCCCGGCCGGCCCAAGCAGTTCCTGCCGCTGACGGGGCCTAATTCCAGCTTCCAGGAGACGCTTCTGCGGCTGCGGGGGCTGGACGCCGCGACCCCCATCGTCGTCACCGGCCCCGACATGACCGACGCCGTTTGGGCGCAGGCCACCGCCGTCGGCGTCGAGCCCATCGTGCTGGTCGAGCCCGCCCCGCGCAGCTCTGGCCCAGCGGCGGCGGCGGCCGCGGCCTTCGTGCGCGACACCGATCCGGAAGGTGTCATCCTGCTGCTCGCCGCCGACCACCACGTCGGCGAGGCCGACCGCTTTCGCGACGCCGTCGCGTCGGCCGCGAAGGCGGCAAGCGAGGGCCACATCGTCACCTTCGGGGTTAAGCCGAACCGGCCGGCCACCGGCTATGGCTACATCCTCGCCGGGGATGCGGCCGGCGAGGGCGTCTTCGCCGTGAAGGCCTTCGTGGAGAAGCCGCCGGAGGATGTCGCTACCCGCTATGTCGCCGAAGGGCGGCTGTGGAACAGCGGCAACTTCGCCTTCCGCGCCGACGTCTTGCTGGAGGAGATGGCGGCCTTCGAGCCCGACATCGTCCAGGCGGCGCTGGCCGCCGTGCGCGAGGCGCGGCGCGACGCGGCCATGGTGCGGCTGGGGGCGGCGGCCTTCGGCCAGGCCCCCGCCAAGTCCATCGACTACGCCGTGATGGAACGCACGAGCCGGGCGGCGGTGGCGCCGGTCGACTACAGCTGGTCCGACCTCGGCGCCTGGCCGGCCATCCGCGAGGCGGGAGAACCTGACGGGAACGGCAACGTCGTCAGCGGCGAGGCCCGGCTGATCGACGTGAAGGGCAGCCTGATCCGCACCGACGGCCCGTTCGTGGCCGCCATCGGCGTCGAGAACCTCGCCATCATCGTCGACGGCGATTCCGTACTCGTCTGCCCCCTCGACCGCGCCGAGGAGGTAAAGGCGATTGCAGAAGCCCTCAACAAATCACCGTCATCCCGGCCGTAGCGAAGCGGAGAGCCGGGACCCAAGCTGACTCAGTGAAGGCTGAAGCGCCGCCTGGGTCCCGGATCGGCCTTTCAGGCCGTCCGGGATGACGCGGTATTTATGGCGGTGTCCAAGTCATGGATCGCCCCGACGATGTGGTAGAAGGAACTCGCCGGCGCGGGCTCGTCGACGAACGAGCCGTCAGGGTTCATCCGGTCGCGCCAGAGGCCCGGGATTTCCGTCTGGAGATACCACCGCAGACCCCGCCCGGCGCTCGCCGCCATGGTCCAGTAGCGGTCCTCGCCCGTCGCCAGCGCCGCCGCCACGCCCGCCTTCAGGCGCTCGCTCTGCGGCCACAGCCGCGCCGACAGGTCGCGCGGCTTGAGGTCGGCGTCGAGGGCGTTGAAGGCGACGCCTCTTTCGGGATCGACGCCGTGTGCTTCGGCGAGGTCGATTAGCCGCAGCGCCTGTTCGCGCGCCCCGAAGCGCAGCAGCAGCCAGCCCCACTCGAACTGGTGACCTGGCTCGACGTCGGCGCCGCGGACCGGCCGCCAGTCGGCCTCAAACAGTTCGCCGAGCGCGCCGGTTTCGGGCTGGATCATCTTGTCCAGCGCGATGCGTCCGATTCCGTCCGCCATCGTGCGCCAGCCGCCGTCCTCGCCGACCGCGAGCCAGGCCTGCGCCGCCTCGAACAGGTGCATGTGCGGGTTGGCCCGCAGCGGTCCCGCATGCGGCAGGGTCTCGTGGAAGCCGCCGTCGTCGCGGCCGAGCCTCGCCTTCAGCGCGTCTCGCGTCCGCACCGCCCAGGCCTCGAAGCCGCGCTTGGCGCCAAGCGCCTTGAAGGCCGCCGACAGCGCCAGCAGCGCGAAGGCTTGCTCATAGGGCGCCGGGTTTTCGTCGAGCGGCTCGCCGCCGGGGGCCACGAGCACGCGGAAGAGGCCGTCCTCACGGAGATAGCGGCCGATCAGAACCTTCAGCCCCTCCTCGACCGCTCCGCGCCAGTCGCCGTCCCAGCCGAGTTCACCCGCCACGGCGTAGGCGTAGGTCTGGCGGGTGACGACGCGGGCGCGTCGCGGCGCCTCCACCGGTTCGCCGTCCTGCGCGATCTTTTCGAAGAAGCCGCCGCTGGTTTCGTCGCGGCCGGTCGTCGCCCACAGCGGGTAGGCGTGGTCGAGCAGCCAGGCCTTCAGCTGGTCGCGAACCTCTCGGGCCTGATCCCTGGGCGATCCCATCCGAAGCGGCTTCTAGGCGAGGCGCCTTGCGCGGTCTAGGTTGAGCGCATGCCAACCCGGCGGCGCAGGGCCGTGATCTTCGACCGTGACGGCGTGCTCAACGTCGACCACGGCTATGTCGCCGAGCCAGACAGGTTCGAGTGGATACCGGGCGCCACCCGCGCCGTCCGCCGCTGCAACGAGGCCGGCGTGCTGGCCATCGTCGCCACCAACCAGTCGGGGATCGGCCGCGGTTACTACGACGAAGCCGCTATGCACGCCCTGCACGAGCAGATGAAGGCCGACCTCGCCGCCGAGGGCGCCTGGT
>CAMLRH010000291.1 GCA_946482375.1 uncultured Caulobacteraceae bacterium
AGGAGCAGATATTTGTCGTCCAGCGTCACATCGTGGTGGCGCATTGGAAAATCTTTCCTTCCGGTCTACCGCTCCCCGTTAGAAGATCATATAAGCATCGGGGAATTGCTTGCCAAAGCCATGCCCGGCATTCCGGCGAGCGCAGCATGAACGGGGCGTTCAAGCCCAAGTTGGGGGTACAAAGTTTGTCCGAGCCGCTTGATGCCGTTGACGCCAAGATTCTCGATCTTATCCAACACGACGCGGGGCTTTCGGTTGCCGAGATCGCGGAACGGGTAGGACTTTCCTCCAGCCCCTGCTGGCGGCGGATCAAGCGTCTGGAAGACACCGGCATCATCCAGCGCCGGGTGACCATCCTCGACCGCGAGAAGCTGGGGCTGGGCTTCGAGGTCTACTGCACCGCCAAGCTGTCGCTGCCGACCAAGGAAAACCTCGATCAGTTCGAGCAGGCCGTCGCCCGCTGGCCTGAGGTCGTCCAGTGCGCCACCGTCACCGGCGCCGCCGACTACGAGCTGCGCATCGTCACTCGCGACATGCATGCCTTCGACGACTTCCTGCGCGACAAGATCCTGTCGCTGGGGCTGGTCTCGAACATCGAAAGCCGCATCGTCATCCGCGGCGTGAAGAACTCCACCGCTGTTCCGCTCGGGTTGATTAGTCCGTACGTCAGCCCCCACACGTAATTGCGTCATCCTCGGGCTTGTCCCGAGGACCCATGCGTGGTGAGCCTGCCGGTCAGCTGCGGTGTTCGTAGATCGTCGGAACAAGTCCGACGAAGACGACGCCCCCACACCTAGGAGGCTCCCATGATTGACCTCGTCATCGACCAGCGCCGCAAGGACCTGGGAGGCTTCGAGGTCGGCAGGGTGCTCCCCTACGCCCGGCGGCGCATGGTCGGGCCTTTCGTCTTCTTCGACCACATGGGCCCGGCGACCTTCGAGCCCGGATTTCCGCGCACCGTCGATGTGCGTCCCCATCCGCACATCGGATTGTCGACACTGAGCTACCTGTTCGAGGGCGAGATGACCCACCGCGACAGCGTGGGCTCGGAGATCGTCATTCGCCCCGGCGAGGTGAACTGGATGACCGCCGGCAGCGGCATCACCCATTCCGAACGCTTCGAGGGCCTGCGCGAGCATGGCGGCCACATGGACGGCATCCAGACCTGGCTGGCGCTTCCCGTCGAGCATGAGGAGACCGACCCGGCGTTCTCGCATCACGAGGGCGACGACGCCCTGCCCTATTACGAGAGCCAGGGGCTGAAGGCCCGGCTGGTCGCCGGCGAGGCGTTCGGCGCGAAGGCAAGTGTGCCCGTCTTCTCGCCTACCTTCTACGTGCACTGGGAACTCGCGGCGGGCGCAAAGGCGGGTCTGCCGGCCGAATACACCGACCGCGCGGCGTATGTGGCCAAGGGCTCGGTCGAGGTGGCGGGCCAGACGCTGCACGCCGGCCAGATGGCCGTCTTCGCGCCGGGTGAGACCATCGCCTTCGAGGCGCTGGAGCCCTCGACGATCATGCTGCTGGGCGGCGAGCCGCTGGGCGAACGCTTCATCGAGTGGAACTTCGTCTCCTCCTCCAAGGACCGTATCGAGCAGGCCAAGGCCGATTGGCGGGCGGGGCGGATGAAGCTGCCAGACCTCGACAACGGCGAATTCATCCCCCTCCCCGACGATCCTCCGCCGCCTCCGAACCCGATGAGCTAGCGCTTAACCTGTGATAGGCTTCCCTTAGGGCGCCTTCGCCCGACCAAGGGAGGTAGTCATGGGTAAAGCTTCCGCTTTCGCGTACCTCTTCCTCGCCGCGCCGCTGGCGCTGGCCGCCTGCGAGCAGCCGGCCACGAACGCCGCCGTCACCAACGAGCCGACCGTCGAAGCCGCCGCCACCAACGCCATGGCCGGGGAAGGCCACATGCTGACGGCTGACGCCACCGACGAGCAGATCGTGGCCAGCGCCGAAACCGCGGCCCCAGCCGCCATCGCCAAGACCGCCACCGTCGTCGCCGCCAATCCAGACGGCACGATGCGCGAGGTGCGCAAGGGCTCGAACGGCTGGACCTGCATGGCCGATAACCCGGCCACGCCGGGCGCCGACCCGATGTGCGGCGACGCCAATGCGATGGAATGGGCCGCCGCCTGGATCGGCAAGAAGACGCCGCCGCCCGGCAAGGTCGGCTTCATGTACATGCTGTCGGGCGGGACCGACGCCTCGAACACCGACCCCTACGCCCAGGCTCCGACCGACGAGAACCACTGGATCAAGACCGGGCCGCACGTGATGGTCGTCGGCGCCAAGGGGATGATGGAGGGCTATCCCACCTCGCCCCAGCCTGACACCAGCCAGCCCTACGTCATGTGGGCCGGGACGCCATACGAACACCTGATGCTGCCGGTGAGCTAGGACGCCAGCGCCTTGCGCGCGGCTTCCCAGTACTGGACGCCGGTGATGATGGTGACGACGGCGGCCACCCACATGAGGCCGTGAGCCAGCATCGTCACCGGCCCCAGGAGGCCCGGATCGGCCGGCAGGTTGAACGCCGCCCAGCAGGCGACCAGCAGCTCGGCGGCGAGCGCCGTCAGCTGAAGCGTGGTCTTCCACTTGGCGAGCATCGTCACCGGCAGGGATACGCCCTTGCCCGCCGAAACCTCACGAAGCGCGCTGACCGTGAACTCGCGGAAGAGGATCAGCGCCGCCGGCAGCGCCACCTGCGGCTGCGGCCCCAGCGACATGAGGCCGAGGATCGCCCCGGCCACCAGCACCTTGTCGCCGATGGGATCGAGGATGGCGCCCCAGACGGTTTCGGCGTTGAGCTTGCGCGCCAGCCAGCCGTCGAAGAAGTCGGTCACCGCCGCAACGATGAAGGCCCAGAAGGCCCAGCGCTGAAGGCCGAACTGCATGTCGGGCGTCAGCCGCTCCGAAACGAAGGGCACCCCACCCGCCGCGGCGGCCAGGGCCAGGAACATGAACAGCGTCAGGACCAGACGGCCGGCGGTCAGGATGTTGGGCAGGTGCTTCATCTTCGCTCCTAACGCGTAAGTGCGTCCTTCGACACGCCCGCTTCGCGGGCTGCTCAGGATGACTGATTCAGAGATTTAGTCATGGTGAGCAGGGTCCTGAGCCTGTCGAAGGGCCCGTGTCGAACCACGCACAGCTTACGCCTTCCGGAAGAAGTCGTGGATACGTTGGGCGAGCGGCTGACTCACGCCTTCCACCTTCGCCAGGTCCGCAACCGAGGCCCGGCTGACGCCGCGCGCCGAGCCGAAGGCGTGCAGCAAGGCGCGTTTCCTGCCCGGCCCGACGCCTTCGATCTCGTCGAGCGGGTTCTTCTTCATCTCGATCGTGCGCCGGACCCGGTGCGAGCCGATGGCGAAGCGGTGGGCCTCGTCGCGCAGGCGCTGGAGGTAGTAGAGCACCGGCGACTTCGGCTCGAGCATGAAGGGCTCCTTGCCGGGTATGAAGAACCGCTCCAGTCCAGCGTCGCGGTCCGGGCCCTTGGCGACGCCGACCACCGGTATGTCGTCGACGCCGAGGTCGGCCATGACTTCAGTGGCCGCCGCCAGCTGCCCGGCCCCGCCGTCGATCAGCACCAGGTCGGGACGGGCGACCGGCTCGCCGGCCTCCTCTTCCTTCACGAG
>CAMLRH010000292.1 GCA_946482375.1 uncultured Caulobacteraceae bacterium
CTCGAGCCGTCGAAACGCCATTGTGCTTAGAGGAACTTCGCCATCGACAGCGCCGTGTCGCTCATCCGCGTGGCGAAGCCCCACTCGTTGTCATACCAGCTGAGCACGCGGCCGAGCTGGCCTTCGATGACCTGGGTCTGGGGCAGGGCCACCGTCGAGCTGGCGGCGATGTGGTTGAGGTCGGACGACACCAGCGGGTCGTTGGAGACGGCGAGGATGTTCTGCAGCGGCCCTTGCGCGGCCGCGGCCTCCATCGCCTCGTTGATCTCTTCCTTGGTGATGCTCCGACCCGGCACGAACTTCAGGTCGACGACCGAGACGTTGGGCGTCGGCACCCGGATCGAGGAGCCGTCCAGCTTGCCCTTCAGCTCGGGCAGCACCAGGCCGACGGCCTTGGCCGCGCCGGTCGAGGTCGGGATCATCGACAGGGCCGCGGCGCGGGCCCGGTAGAGGTCCTTGTGCATCGTATCCAGCGTCGGCTGGTCGCCGGTGTAGGCGTGGATGGTCGTCATGTAGCCGCGCTCGATGCCGCACAGGTCCTGGATGACCTTGGCCACCGGCGCGAGGCAGTTGGTGGTGCACGACGCGTTGGAGACGACCAGGTCCTCGGCCGTGATCGAGTCGTGGTTCACGCCATAGACGATGGTCTGGTCGGCGGCGTCGCAGGGCGCGCTGACCAGCACGCGCCTGGCGCCCGCTTCGAGGTGAGCGGCGGCCTTGTCCTTGGCGGTGAAGAGGCCGGTGCACTCCATGGCGATGTCGACGCCGAGGTCCTTGTGCGGCAGCTCCGCCGGGTTGCGGATGGCCGTGACCTTGATCTTGCCGAGACCGACGTCGATCCAGTCCTCGCCGGTCGTCACCACGCCCGGGAAGCGGCCGTGGACGCTATCGTAGCGCAGCAGGTGGGCGTTGGTGTCTACCGGGCCCAGGTCGTTGATCGCCACGACCTCGATATCGCGCCGTGCGTGCTCGACGATCGAGCGCAGAACGAGCCGGCCGATGCGACCGAAACCGTTGATGGCGACGCGAAGGGTCATTTGTGGAGTGCTCCTGCGGCGATGCGTTGAATTGGCGCGGGTTTTGCGGCTGCGAAGGGGGAAGTCAACCCCATCGCCCCACAACATCCGCTCACCCCGGCGAAAGCCGGGGCCCAGGTCTGTCCAACGAAGTGCTGACTGGAAAGTACTGGGTCCCCGGCTTTCGCCGGGATGAGCGGAATTAAGAGGGAACCACTCGCACCTTGGACGCAGCCTCACGAGCCCGCTCACGGGCGTTCTCGACCTCGCCCCTTGCCAGCGCCACGCCCATGCGGCGGGTCTTGAACGCTTCGGGCTTGCCGAACAGGCGCAGGTCGGTGTTCGGGACCGCCAGCGCCTCCGCCACGCCTTCGTAGGCGACGCCCACGGCCTCCATGCCGCCGTAGATGACCGCGCTGGCGCCGGGCTCGCGCATGGTCACGTCCACAGGCAGGCCGAGGATGGCGCGGGCATGCAGGCAGAACTCGCTCTGCACCTGGGTCGCCAGCGTGACGAGGCCGGTGTCGTGCGGCCGGGGACTGACCTCGGAGAACCAGACCTCGTCGCCCCTCACGAACAGTTCGACGCCGAAGACGCCCCGGCCGCCGAGCGCGGCGGTGACCTTGTGGGCGATGGCCTTCGAACGTTTCAGGGCTTCCGCGCTCATGGGTTGCGGCTGCCAGCTCTCGACGTAGTCGCCTTTCACCTGCCGATGGCCGATGGGTTCGCAGAAGAGGGTGCCGGCCTCGGCGCGCACGGTGAGTAGGGTGACCTCGAAATCGAAGGCGATGCGGCTTTCGACGATGACGCGCGGCTGCTCCACGCGCCCGCCGCTCATGGCGTAGTCCCAGGCCGCGCCGATGCCTTCGGCGCTCTCGACGTAGCTCTGGCCCTTGCCGGATGAACTCATCACCGGCTTGACGAAGCAGGGGTAGCCGACGGCCTGCGCGCCCGCCGCCAGTTCCTCGCGGGTCGAGGCGAATGCGTACCTCGAGGTCGGCACGCCGAGCTCTTCGGCCGCCAGCCGGCGGATGCCCTCGCGGTTCATGGTGAGTTGCGCGGCCTTGGCCGTTGGGATGACCGTCGCCAGCCCCTGCGCCTCGACTTCGGCCAGCGCGTCGGTGGCGATGGCCTCGATCTCGGGCACGATGATGTGCGGCCGCTCGGCCTCGATGACGGCCTTCAGCGCTGCGGCGTCGGTCATGGCGACGACGTGGGCGCGGTGGGCGACCTGCTGGGCGGGGGCGTTCTCGTAGCGGTCGACGGCAATGACCTCGACGCCCAGCCGCTGCAGCTCGATGACGACTTCCTTGCCGAGCTCACCCGCGCCAAGGAGCATGACCTTGACGGAGGTGGGCGACAGGGGCGTGCCGAGCTTCATTCCACCACCTTAGTCATCCTGAGCAGCCCGCAAAGCGGGCGTGTCGAAGGACGCACCGCATTGCGTGGTTCGACACGCGGCCTACGGCCGCTGCTCACCATGACTAAGAGAGCTTGGCCTTCGCCGCAGCAGCCACAGCCTCGGCGGTGATGCCGAATTCCTTGTAGAGGCGCTCGAAGGGGGCGGAGGCGCCGAAGCCGGTCATGCCGACGAAGGCGCCGTCCTCGCCGATGAAGCGCTCCCAGCCGAAGCTGACGGCGGCCTCGACGGCGACGCGGACGGGGGCGTCGCCAATGACCTTCTTCCGGTAGGCGGGCGTCTGCTCGGCGAACAGCTCCCAGCAGGGGGTGGAGACGACGCGGGTGTCGACGCCCTCGGCCATCAGCAGCGCGCGGGCCTCCATGGCGACGCCGACCTCGGAGCCCGAAGCGAAGATGGTGACCTTCGCGTCGTCCTGCGCGGGGGCGAGTTCGTAGGCGCCGCGGGCGGACAGGTTCTCCTTGGCCGCTTCCTTGCGGGCGACCGGGACCTTCTGGCGCGACAGCGCCATGACCGAGGGACGGGTCTTGCTCTCCAGCGCCGCCTGCCAGCACTCCGCCGCCTCGACCGCGTCGGCCGGTCGGAAGACAAGCAGGTTCGGCATCGCCCGCAGCGAGGCCAGATGCTCGACCGGCTGGTGGGTCGGGCCGTCTTCGCCGAGGCCGATGGAGTCGTGGGTCATCACGTGGATGACCCGCACCCCCATCAGGGCGCCCAGGCGGATCGCGGCGCGGCTGTAGTCAGCGAAGGCGAGGAAGGTGCCGGAGTAGGGGATGACGCCGCCGTGCAGCGCCATGCCGTTCATGGCCGCCGCCATGCCATGCTCGCGCACGCCGTAGTGGACGTAGCGGCCGGCGTAGTCGGGCAGGTCGAAGGGGACCATGCCCTTGACGTAGGTGTTGTTCGAGCCGGTCAGATCGGCTGAGCCGCCGACCATCTCCGGGATCGCCGGGGTCAGGGCCGCCAGCGCCGCGCCGGAGTGGGCGCGGGTGGCGTTGGCGGCGGGCTCGGCGATCAGCTTTTCGATGTGGGTTTCGAGGCCCTTGAAGGCGTCCTTCGGCAGGTCGCCCTTCATGGCGCGGGTGAACTCAGGCCCGAGGTCGCTCTTGGCGAGCTTGGCTTCCCAGGCCTTGCGGACCTTGGCGCCCTTACGCCCGGCGCTGCGCCACTTCTTCACGATCTCGTCGGG
>CAMLRH010000293.1 GCA_946482375.1 uncultured Caulobacteraceae bacterium
AGGTCACCGCCGGCAACTCCAGCCAGCAGAACGACGCCGCCGCCGCGGTACTGATCGTGGCCGAGGACAAGCTGGCCGAGCTGAACCTGGAGCCGATGGGCTTCATGGTCGGCTGGGCCGCGGCCGGCTGTCATCCGGCGACCATGGGTTATGGCCCGGTCCCGGCGGTCGAGCGGCTGTTCGCCCGCACCGGCCTGTCGTGGAAGGACATCGACCTCGTCGAGCTCAACGAGGCCTTCGCCGCGCAGGTGCTGGCGGTGCTGAAGGGCTGGGGCTGGGACGAGCGCGACAAGCTCAACGTCAACGGCTCGGGCATCAGCCTCGGTCACCCCATCGCGGCGACCGGTGTGCGCATCCTGACCACGCTGATGTACGAGATGCAGCGCCGCGGCAGTCGCTATGGCCTCGAGACCATGTGCGTCGGCGGCGGCCAGGGCATGGCGGCGGTGTTCGAGCGGGCATGATACACACCTGTCATCCCGGACGGCCGCAAGGCCGATCCGGGACCCAGGAGTCACAAACGCGGCCTCTGGGTCCCGGCTCTTCGCTGCGCTTCGGCCGGGATGACGGAGTTAGGTTCTAGTGCCTGGCGTGCGCCAGCCGGTGCACGATCAGCGCAATCAGGCCGCCCAGCACCAGGCCCACCACACCTGAGATCAAAGCCGAGGCGATCCACCCGGCCGCCCCGCCGATCACGGGGATGGTGGCGGCCGCGTGGGTGACCGCGTCCACGAAACCGGCGACGCCGGGGACGTGGTACTCGTGCAGGGCGTGGATGATGATGCCGCCGCCGACCCACAGCATGGCGGCGGTGCCGACCTTGGCGAGGCCGTCGAGCAGCACCGGCATGGTCTTGACCATGCCTCGGCCCAGCGCCTGCACCGAGGGCTTGCCGCGGGCGGCGAGGTGCACGCCGATGTCGTCCATCTTCACGATCAGCCCGACGACGCCATAGACGCCGATGGTGATGGCCAGCGCCACGACGACCAGCGCGGCGGCCTGGATCGCCAACGGGCGGCTGGCGACTTCGGATAGCGCGATGGCCATGATCTCGGCCGAGAGGATGAAGTCGGTGCGGATAGCGCCGGCGACCTTCTCCTTCTCCATTTCGGCGGAGCTCTGGGCGAGTTCGACCTCCCCGCTTTCGTCCCGAGCGGTGAAGGCCTCCAGGATCTTCTCGGCCGCCTCAAAGCAGAGGTAGCTGCCGCCCAGCATCAGGATCGGCGTCACCAGCCATGGCGCGAACGCACTGAGCAGCAGGGCGCCCGGCAGCAGGAAGAAGAACTTGTTCTTCAACGAGCCGACCGCGATCTTGGCGACGATCGGCAGCTCGCGCTCGGGCGAGAAGCCCATGGCGTAGCCCGGCGTCACCGCCGTGTCGTCGACGACCACGCCCGCGGCCTTGGCGCTGGCCTTGCCGGCCGCCGCACCGACGTCGTCGATAGACGCCGCCGCCAGCTTGGCGATGGCCGCGACATCATCCAGCAGGGCCACTAGGCCTGAGGCCATCGGTTACTCCTATGCGTCCTTCGACACGCCCGCTAACGCGGGCTGCTCAGGATGACTAGCTCTGAGTTCGTCATGGTGAGCAGCAGCGAAGCTGCGTGTCGAACCACGCAACTAGCCGATCTTCACGCCCGGCGGCGGGACGCTGTCGGCGGGGACGAAGAAGTCGGGCATCAGGGGCTTGCCCGGATCGACGCGGTACTTGTCGAAGTCGCGCTCGCCCTCGCCGTAAAGGAAGGTGTCGTCGATCAGGAAGTTGCCGGTGAACTCGCGGCTCGGCTTGTTGAAGATGGCGTAGGCGGCGTCGGCCATGATCTCGGGCGTGCGGCAGTGGCTCATGCCCTCGTCGCCGGCCAGCGCGAACTTGATGGCGGCGGTGGCGATGCCGGTGCGCGGCCACAGCGCGTTGAAGGCGATGCCGTCGTCCTTGAACTCGTCGGCCATGCCGAGCACGCACATGCTCATGCCGTACTTGGCCATGGTGTAGGCGACGTGGCGGCCGAACCAGTGGGCGCTCATGTCCAGCGGCGGCGACAGCATCAGGACGTGGGGGTTGGCCGACTTCTTCAGCCACGGGATGCAGGCCTTCGAGGTCAGGAAGGTCCCGCGCGCGTTGACCTGGTGCATCAGGTCGTAGCGCTTCATGTCGGTGGCTTCCGTCGGCGTCAGCTGGATGGCCGAGGCGTTGTTCACGCAGATGTCGATGCCGCCGAACTTCGCGGCAGTCTGCTCGACAGCCTCCATGACCGACGCCTCGTCGCGCACGTCGACGATGAGGGGCAGCGCCTTGCCGCCCGCCTTCTCGATCTCCTCGGCGGCGGAATAGATGGTGCCGGGCAGGTGCTTGTGCGGCTCGGCGGTCTTGGCGGCGATGGCGACGTTGGCGCCGTCTTCGGCCGCCTTGAGCGCGATGGCGAGCCCGATGCCCCGGCTGGCACCGGTAATGAAGAGGGTCTTTCCGGCGAGGCTCATAGGGTCTCTTCCTTGGGCTTTCTAAAGAGGGGCAGGCCGGCGGCGATGTAGCCGAGGCTGAAGGCGACGGCGGCCGAGCGCAGGCCCCAACTCTCGCCGGGTCGCAGGACCGAGAAGATTCCGATGAGGAGCGCGAGCGTCCAGAAACCCGCCGCCACCATGTGACCGACGCCGCGCAGCAGCATCGGGAAGGCCAGCACCGCCATGCCCACCGTCCAGATCACCGCGCCATAGGCGTAGGTCCGCTCGCCCAACACCTCGGCGCCGGAGCTGCGGACCACCAGCACGCCGACCACGGCGACCGCAAAGCCGACCATGCCGGTCAGGCCGAGCAGCTTGCGCGAGTAGCCGTAGATGCCGGTCAGGCCGAGCAGCAGGAAGACGTCGGTGATGAGCCAGACGATCTGCTGCGTCTGTCCGTCGAAGCCCAGGAAGGGCGTCATCAGCCGCAGCAGGCCGCCGATGACGGCGCAGAGACCCGCGAGGCGGTAGGCGGTGGCTGGCGTCATGCTCCGGTCGTCTCCCGCGACAGGTCCCACAGGCGGTCCGCCGCGCCCTTGTCCAGCGCATGCGGCATCACCCCCACCCAGGGCGTCTCCTGGCTCCATGGCACAGCTTGGGCGCAGTTTTCCAGATAGAGCCCGCCCTTTCCTTCGAGCTCGTCGCCGACGGCGGCCCAGACGGAGGTGGAGGCGCCCTGCTCGGGCGTCTTGAAGCCGTCGCGGATTTCGCCCTTCTCGTTGATCCAGCCCATGGCCTGCATCTCTTCCTGGCTCATGTGCCGCTGCAGCGGGGTCATGATGCCGCCGGGCATGACGGCGAAGGCGCGGACGCCGCGGTCCTTGAAGCGCTCGTCGAAACCGACGGCGAAGAGGCTATTGGCGCTCTTGGCCTGACCGTAGGCTTCCCACTTGTCGTAGGGCCGGTTCCTGAAATGCGGGTCGTCGAAGTTCACCGGCGAGCGGCGGTGGCCGATGGAGGACAGCGACACCACGCGGCTCGCCTTGCCCGCCTGCTTCGCGCCCGCTTCCAGCGCCGGGGCCAGCAGCACGGCCAGCAGGTAGTGGCCGAAGTGGTTGGTGCCGACCTGCATCTCCAGCCCGTCTTCCGTGTAGGCCTGTGGGCAGGCCATGACGCCGGCGTT
>CAMLRH010000294.1 GCA_946482375.1 uncultured Caulobacteraceae bacterium
AGGTTGAAGTGCTGGCTGGAGTGGTGGTTGACGTGGCTCACCCACCAGAACCGCCGCTCATGGCTGGTGCGGTGGACCCAGTAGAAGATGAAGTCGTCCGCGAAGAAGAGGACGACCCACGCCCACCACATCGTCATCTCGATCTGGAAGACGCGGTGGTCGTAGACCCACAGCATCGCCGTGGTGATGACGCCCAGCATCAGCGCCGTCTGCACCGTGTTGCCGAAGCCCAGCAGCAGCGAGGTCCAGGCGTCCCTGCCCTCGTAGACGACCTTCTTGCCCCAGAAGCGGCCGGCCGCGATCTCGAGCAGCACGAGCGCGATGAACAGCGGAATGGCCGTCCGGATCGGATCGAACGGTAACTCGATCATGCGGCCTCCGCGAAAGGTGGCTTGTCGCCGGAAAGCTTGAAGGCGGCGCCGGGCGCGCCGGGGTCGTCGAAACGGAATAGGGCCTTGCCCTTGGCCAGCTTCGGCCGGGCGACATCGGCCCAGGGCAGGTTGCGGACCGCAAAGCCGTCGCCGACGCGGAAGAGGACGACGCCCTCGTCGCCCGCCCGGGCCACCGCCGTCTCGCCCGCCGCGTCAACCCAAACGCGATCAATGGTCAAGTCCGGCAACTCCTCGCCGATCACCGCGCGTGCGGAGGCGTCGTCCAGCGGCCCGACCTTGCGCGGAATCCGCGCCGACCAGGCGACCAGCGCCAGCACGATGATGGCGGCGGCGGAGACGGAAAACTGGATGATGTAGGCCTGATCCAACCGGGCGCTCCTTCGGCGGCGCGGAAGCTCCCCAATATTGACACCAGCGTCAAGATTGAAACGCCAGATGCGACAGTGGGACTTGGCGAGCGTGGCGCCCGGCGTGCTATCTACCGGCGCAGAAAAGGGATTAACCCAGTGCATCAGGCCGTCATCGCCGCGACGGGGCTCTACACCCCGCCCCACTCCATTTCCAACGAAGAGCTGGTCCAGGCCTTCAACACCTTCGTAGAGCGCTACAACGCCCGCAACGCCGCCGCCATCGAGGCCGGCGAGGTCGAGGCGCTGACCCCCTCCTCCGCCGAGTTCATCGAGAAGGCGTCGGGCATCAAGTCCCGGTTCGTCATGGACAAGGAAGGGATCATCGACCCCGAGGTCATGCGCCCCAACCTGCCCGAACGCTCCAACGAGGAACTGTCGATCCTCGCGGAAATGGCGGTCGAGGCGGCAAAGCAGGCTATCGAGCGCTGGGGCAAGCCGGTCAGCGAGATAGACGCCGTTCTCTGCGCCGCTTCCAACATGCAGCGCGCCTACCCCGCCATGTCCATCGAGGTGCAGCAGGCGCTGGGAATCGAGGGCTTCGCGTTCGACATGAACGTGGCCTGCTCCTCGGCGACGTTCGGGATCAAGACCGCGGCGGATTTCGTCGCCAACGGATCGGCGCGGGCGGTGCTGATGGTCAATCCGGAGATCTGCTCCGGCCACCTGAACTTCAAGGACCGCGACAGCCACTTCATCTTCGGCGACGTGGCCACCGCCGTGATCATCGAGCGGGAGGACCAGGCCAGGGACGGCTGGGAAATCCTCGGCACGAAGCTGAAGACGGTCTTCTCCAACAACATCCGCAACAACTTCGGCTTCCTCAACAACGCCGCGCCCGAGGGCATCGGCAAGGCCGACAAGCTGTTCGTCCAGCAGGGCCGCAAGGTGTTCAAGGACGTGGTGCCGATGGTCAGCGAGATGATCGTCGAGCACGCCAGGGAACTGGGCATCGACCCGACACAGCTGAAGCGGCTGTGGCTGCATCAGGCCAACATCAACATGAACGACCTGATCGGCCGTCGCGTGCTGGGCCGCGATCCGACGCCGGAAGAAAACGTCATCATCCTCGACGAGTACGCCAACACCTCGTCGGCCGGCTCGATCATAGCCTTCCACAAGACCAACGAGGATTTCCGGCCGGGCGAAACCGGCCTGATCTGCTCGTTCGGCGCGGGCTATTCGGCCGGCACGGTCTTCGTCAGGAAGCGCGCTTAGCCAACGCCGCCTGCGCCGCCGCCAGCCGCGCGATCGGCACGCGGAAGGGCGAGCAGCTGACGTAGTCTAGGCCGATCTCTTCGCAGAACGCGATGGAGGCCGGGTCGCCGCCGTGCTCGCCGCAGATGCCGAGCTTGACGTCCGGCCGCTGGGCCCGGCCGCGTTCGGTGGCGATGCGGATCAGATCGCCGACGCCTTCCTGGTCGAGGCTGACGAAGGGGTCTTTCTCGAAGATGCCCTTGTCGATGTAGGCGTTGAGGAAGCGGCCCGAGTCGTCGCGGCTGATGCCGAAGGTGGTTTGCGTCAGGTCGTTGGTGCCGAACGAGAAGAACTCGGCGTTCTCCGCCAGATCGGCGGCCCGCAGCGCCGCGCGGGGAAGTTCGACCATGGTGCCGACCTGATAGGCGATGGTGACGCCGCGCTCTTCCATGACCTGCTTTGCGACACGGTCGGTAAGCTGGCGCAGGAACCTCATCTCCTCGCCCTTGGCGACCAGCGGGTGCATGATTTCAGGCGAAGGCGCGGCCTTGCCACCGGCGACGATCTCGCAGGCGGCCTCGATGATGGCGCGGACCTGCATCTCGTAGATTTCGGGATAGCTGACGCCGAGGCGACAGCCCCGATGGCCGAGCATGGGGTTGGTCTCGTGCAGCTCGCGGGCCCGGCGCATCAGCTTGGCGGGGTCGAGGCCGGTCGCCTGCGCCACCGCCTCCAGGTCCGCCTCGTTGTGCGGCAGGAACTCGTGCAGCGGCGGGTCGAGCAGGCGGATGGTGACCGGCAGGCCCTCCATGATCGAGAACAGCTCGACGAAGTCGGCCCGCTGCATCGGCAGGATCTTCTCCAGCGCCGCGCGGCGGCCGCGCTCGTCGTCGGCCAGGATCATTTCGCGCACGGCGGCGATGCGGTCCTCGTCGAAGAACATGTGCTCGGTGCGGCAAAGGCCGATGCCCTCGGCGCCGAACTGGCGCGCGGTGCGGGCGTCGAGCGGGGTTTCGGCGTTGGCGCGGACCTTCAGGCGGCGCGCGGCGTCGGCCCATTGCATCAGCTGCGCGAAGTCGCCCGACAGCTCCGGCTCGATCATCCTCACCGAGCCGGCCAGCACCTCGCCCTTGGAGCCGTCGATGGTGATGACCTCGCCGACGCGGAACTCGCGGCCGCGGCAGCGGAACACGCCTTCGTGCGGGAAGATGGCGATCTCCCCTGCCCCGGAGACGCACGGCCGACCCATGCCACGCGCCACGACGGCGGCATGGCTGGTCATGCCGCCGCGCGCGGTGACGATGCCCCGCGCCGCGTGCATGCCGTGGATGTCCTCCGGCGAGGTCTCGTCGCGGACGAGGATCACCGCTTCGCCCTGGGCGCCCAGCTTCTCGGCCTCGTCGGCGTCGAAGACGATCTTGCCGGTGGCCGCACCCGGTGAGGCCGGCAGCCCCTGGGCGATGACGTCGCGCTCGGCGGCCGGGTCGATGGTCGGGTGCAGCAGTTGGTCGAGCGAAGCCGGGTCGACGCGGGCGATGGCTTCCTCCTTCGAGATGACGCCCTCGCCCGCCATGTCGACGGCGATCTTCAGCGCCGCCTTGGCCGTGCGCTTGCC
>CAMLRH010000295.1 GCA_946482375.1 uncultured Caulobacteraceae bacterium
CCGGGCGGTTTACGTATGCGGCCTTATCTCCGGCCCCCCGGGTTGGGGTATGGGTGGGGGATGGGGGTGGAAGCGCTTCAGGGTGGAGCGCTCCCCTCGACACCACCACCGTCATCCTGGGCCTTGTGCCCAGGACCCAGAAGCGCCGCTCTTCGGTAGGAAGCTGGGCGTTCGATTAGGTGCTTGCTGACTTCGGTGTGTCTGGGTCCTCGGGACAAGCCCGAGGATGACGAAGCTGGCTGCGTTCAAGGCGTGCCTACGCCACCCCGTACACCGTCCCGCTGGTGAGGTCCTGGATGCGGCTCACCCGCTCGCCGTCCCAGTAGTAGGACAGGTGGCGGCCTTGCGCCGGTATGCCGACGACGTCGGGATAGAAGGCGGCGACGCACTGGCCGCCGGCCTGCCGCACGCTCGGATAGACGACGCCGTTCGAGCCGCCGGCCCTGAGCGTCCGCGCCAGCCCCTGGCCGACGGCATAATCGTCGGGCTCGAGGCACACCGCATAGTCGCCCGTGCGCAGGTCGTGCAGTTCGGCCTTCAGCGTCCCCACCAGCTCCCGGAAGTCCGACGTCCAGCCCGCCGGCTCCCTTGTGGCGGCCATGAAGCGCTGGTGGTGGTGGATGGTCTCGGCCAGCGCCACCTCGAAGCTGTCGCCGGCGTAGTAGGCGCCGAAGGTCCCGTCCGCGAACCGCGAGGTCCGGTCGGGCGACAGGTGGGTGAAGGGGGCCATGACCCACGACGCGCCCGGCCCGCTGACCCGCCGCTCGGCCGCGACCAGCTCCAGCCGGCCCAGCGCCTCGGCGAACCGCGGGTTGGTCTTCATCTCGGCCGAGGCCAGCGCGTCCCAGTCGGCCGGGTCGGCGATGTCGTCGAACAGGTTGATGGGCGGAAAGCGCGAGCGGATGATCCGGTGGGCCGAAGGCCAGGTCACCCGCGCCACGGGCGGCGCTGGAAGCTTCATCAGCCGCGCCCGGCGTCCAGGTAGGCGCGAACGCGGACGATGTCCGTCAGCTCGCCACGCAGCATGACCTCCAGCGCCGAATGGCCGGCGAAGTCGTCGCTCGGCCGCTTGATCCAGGCGTAGCCTTGCTCCGGCGCCTTGAAGGTGATGCGCAGCGCCTTGTGGATGCCCATCAGGTGCGAGAGCCGCGCCTTCAGGTCGCGCCCGATGCGGCCGATCTCGCCCGTCTTCCAGCGCACGTAGGTGCGGCGGGGCAGGCCGCCGAGCAGCTCGCAGGCCTGACTCTCGGTCAGGCCCCAGCGGTCGAACAAGTTGACCGCCGCGCGCGCCATCGCCTCACCCTCGGCGTCGGTGATGACGGTGCTGGACGGGGCTTCCGCATGGACCTGCGGGCCGGCGGCAATCTCGATCAGCTGAACCATTTGGCGCAAATTAATGCTATTTGCGCCAAATTGCAACTATTCTGCTGCGTGCAGCACCGGCTCCGGCCTGGCCCAGGGCATGCGCAGCGACTTCAGCCAGCCGGTGAAGCTCGGCATCTTCTGCCGCGCGATCTCGGCCGGGATGCATTCCTCGAGGATGGCCAGCAGCTCGTCGGTCGGGCCGTCGTTGAGGAAGTGGTTGGCGCCCGCCACCCGCCGGAACCGGATCGGGGCCCGGACCTGGGTGTCGGCGATCAGCCGCTCGGCCGTCTCGATGGGCGCGAAGTCGTCCTTCTCGCCGTGGACCAGGTGGATCGGCACCCGCAGGCAGGCCAGCGCGCCGCGCAGATAGTCGAGCTGGTTCCTCTGCTCGCTGACCTCGCGGATGGCGTTCCTGAGGTCGCGCGGGATGAACGGCAGCACCTTCGAACCCAGGTCGACCAGCCACTTCGCCGTCGGTCCCGTCTCGCCGAAGAAGCCGGACAGCAGCACCAGCCCGTGCAGCCGCCGCCGGCTCTGGGCCGCCATCAGGGCGGCGATGGCGGCGCCGTAGCTTTGGCCGACCAGCAGCACCTTCTGCCCCGGCGCGGCATCGAGAAGGGGGCTCAGCGCCACCGCCTGCAGCCGGATGTCGCCGACGTATTCCACCGGCTCCGAGCCCGCGAAGCCCGGCCGGTCGACGACGATCATCTCGCGGTCGGTGGGCAGGGCGGCCAGCGCGTCGGCCCAATACTCGGCCCACGACGGCGCGCCTGTCACCACCACCACTTTCCAGGGCGCGGGCCTGTCGCGCGGCGTGGTCAGCGCGGAGATCCGCCAGTTCAGGCCGCCGCCGGACTGGAAGGCGACCCGCTTCACGACCGTCTCGGGATAGATCAGGTTGACCGGCAGGTGTTCGGTCCGCTTGGCGGCGGCGCTTTCGAAGCAGGCCCACCCCAGTTCCAGCACGCCCTTAGGCCGCTTCCTCGCCACTGACGTTACCTCCGAAACCAGAACCCTCTCGTTTCGTGCAACGCGCCAAAGCGCCGCCGGTTCGCAAAGGCCTCGGCAGGCTTGTGTGGCCCAAATGGCACACCTACATCGCCCTCGTGAGGCTTGTGCTTGATCAAGGCGGGCCTCGACGAGCTTCGCCACGAGTGGGACGCCATGAACATCGACCTCTATTCCGACCGCGCCAAGCAGGCGATCCAGTCCGCGCAATCGCTGGCCCTGGCCCGCCGCCACCAGCGCCTGTCGCCCGAGCACCTGCTGAAGGTGCTGCTGGAGGAACGCGACGGCCTGACCCGCCAGCTCGTCCAGTCCGCCGGCGGCCGGCCCGACGCCGCCGACGCCGCCGTCGAAGCGGCTCTGGCCAAGCAGCCCAAGGTCGAGGGCGGCTCCGGCCAGCTCTACCTCGCGCCCGAGATGGCGAGCGTCTTCCAGCGCGCCGAGGACGACGCCAAGAAGGCCGGCGACGCCTTTATCACTACCGAGCGCCTGCTGATCGCGCTGGCCCACGAAGGCGGCGAGGCGGCCAAGGCGCTGAAGGACGCCGGCGCCACGCCGAAGAAGATCGACGAGGCCGCCAGCGACCTGCGCAAGGGCCGCACCGCCGACAGCGCCAGCGCCGAGGAGGGCTACGACGCCCTAAAACGCTACGCCCGCGACCTCACCCAGGCCGCCCGCGACCAGAAGCTCGACCCGGTCATCGGCCGCGACGAGGAGATCCGCCGCACCATCCAGGTGCTCAGCCGCCGCACCAAGAACAACCCCGTCCTCATCGGCGAGCCCGGCGTCGGCAAGACCGCCATCGTCGAGGGCCTGGCGCTCCGCATCGTCAACGGCGACGTCCCCGAAAGCCTGAAGGACAAGCAGCTACTCGCGCTCGACATGGGCGCGCTGATCGCCGGCGCCAAATACCGTGGCGAGTTCGAGGAGCGGCTGAAGGCCGTGCTCAACGAGGTCACCGCCGCCGAGGGCTCCATCGTCCTCTTCATCGACGAGATGCACACCCTCGTGGGCGCCGGCAAATCGGAAGGCGCCATGGACGCCTCGAACCTGCTCAAGCCCGCGCTGGCCCGTGGCGAGCTGCACTGCGTCGGCGCGACCACGCTCGACGAATACCGCAAGCACGTCGAGAAGGACGCCGCGCTGGCGCGGCGCTTCCAGCCGGTGTTCGTGTCGGAGCCCACCGTCGAGGACACGGTCT
>CAMLRH010000296.1 GCA_946482375.1 uncultured Caulobacteraceae bacterium
ATCATCTCCATCCAGGGCCTGTCGAAGACCTACGCCACCGGCGTCCATGCCCTGCACGAGGTCAACCTCGACATCATGAAGGGCGAGATCTTCGC
The DNA here is from genome assembly GCA_946482375.1 of uncultured Caulobacteraceae bacterium. The sequence continues at coordinate 96 of CAMLRH010000296.1, forward strand.
CCTGCTCGGCCCGAACGGCGCCGGCAAGACGACGCTGATCGGCATCGTCTGCGGTCTGGTGAAGGCCTCGACCGGGACCATCCTGGCCGGCGGCCGCGACATCGTCCGCGACTGGCGCGAGGTCCGCGCGAAGATCGGCCTGGTGCCGCAGGAGCTGACCACCGACGCCTTCGAGACCGTCTGGGCGACGACCAACTTCAGCCGCGGCCTGTTCGGCAAGGCGCCCAACCCGGCCTATTGCGAGAAGGTGCTCCGCTCGCTGTCCCTATGGGACAAGAAGGACGCCAAGATCATGACGCTCTCCGGCGGCATGAAACGCCGGGTGATGATCGCCAAGGCGCTCAGCCACGAGCCGGAAATCCTCTTCCTCGACGAACCCACCGCCGGCGTCGATGTCGAGCTGCGCCGCGACATGTGGGAGGTGGTCCGCCAGCTGCGCGACAGCGGCGTCACCATCATCCTGACGACCCACTACATCGAGGAAGCCGAGGAGATGGCCGACCGCATCGGGGTCATCAGCAAGGGCGAGCTGATCCTGGTCGAGGAGAAAGCCGCGCTCATGGCCAAGCTGGGCAGGAAGCAGCTGACCCTGCAGCTGGCCGAGCCGCTCGCCGAAGCGCCCACCGCGCTCGCCGACTACAACCTCGAACTTTCCGCCGACGGCCAGACGCTCACCTACACCTTCGAGACCGAGCGCGAGCGCACCCGCATCACCGCGCTGCTGCGGGCGCTCAACGACGCCGGCATCGTCTTTTCCGACCTCCACACCAGCCAGTCGTCGCTGGAAGACATCTTCGTTTCGCTGGTGAGGGCCGAGCGATGAACGTCCACGCCATCCGCGCCATCTACATGTTCGAGATGGCCCGCACCTTCCGCACGCTGGTGCAGTCCATCGTCTCGCCGGTGATCACCACCTCGCTCTACTTCATCGTCTTCGGGGCGGCGATCGGCTCGCGCATGACCGAGATCGACGGGGTCGCCTACGGCGCCTTCATCGTGCCGGGCCTCATCATGCTGTCGGTGCTGACCGAGAGCATCTCCAACGGCTCCTTCGGCATCTATTTCCCGAAATTCACCGGCACCATCTACGAACTGCTGAGCGCGCCGATCTCGGTCACCGAGACGGTCATCGGCTACGTCGGCGCGGCGGCGACCAAGTCGGTGATGATCGGCGTCATCATCTTCATTACCGCCCACTTCTTCGTGCCGATCCGGCTCGAGCACCCGGTCTGGGCGCTGCTCTTCCTGATCCTGACCAGCTTCACCTTCAGCCTGTTCGGTTTCCTGACCGGCATCTGGGCCGACGGCTGGGAGAAGCTCAGCTTCATCCCGATGCTGATCGTCACCCCGCTGACCTTCCTCGGCGGCAGCTTCTATTCCATCGACATGCTGCCCGACTTCTGGCGGACGGTGACGCTGTTCAACCCGGTGGTCTATCTGATCAGCGGCTTCCGCTGGGCCTTCTTCGGCCAGGCCGACGTCGGCATCGGCATCAGCCTGACTATGACGCTGGTCTTCCTGGGCCTCTGCCTCGCGGCCGTCACCTGGATCTTCCGCACCGGGTGGCGGCTGAAGACGTGAGGCCCTGCGTGGTTCGACACGGGCCCTTCGACAAGCTCAGGGCCCTGCTCACCATGACTAACTCAGAGTTCGTCATCCTGAGCAGGCGCGAAGCGCCGTGTCGAAGGACGCTTTGCCCGTCGTCCGCTTCCTGTTATCCCCCGCCCATGACTTCGGTTCGGAGAGCTTCGCGAATTATCCGCCCGGCGTGACGCCGCCGGGTTCGGTCGCGCGCGCCGGGACTTCGCAAAGCCCCGAAACTCCGAACAGTTGGAAAGTCCCATGGCCGACGACGCCAAGCCGTCCCGCGATTACCGCGAAACCGTCTTCCTTCCCGACACGCCCTTCCCCATGCGCGGAGGCCTGCCGCAGAAGGAGCCCGAAATCCTCGCCCGTTGGGAGGAGCAAGGCCTCTACCACGCCATGCGCAAGTCCCGGCAGGACGCCGGCGCCGAGCTCTTCGTGCTGCATGACGGCCCGCCGTATGCGAACGGCCCGATCCACATCGGGCACTCGCTCAACAAGATCCTGAAGGACTTCGTCGTCCGCTCGCGGTTCGCGCTGGGCTACGACGTCGACTACGTGCCCGGCTGGGACTGCCACGGCCTTCCGATCGAGTGGAAGATCGAGGAGGAGTTCCGGTCCAAGGGCCGCAACAAGGACGAGGTCCCGCCCTCGGAGTTCCGCGCCCGCTGCCGCGAATACGCCGGCCACTGGATCGACGAGCAGGGCCGCGAGTTCCGCCGTCTCGGCGTCCTCGGCGACTGGGCTAACCGCTATTCCACCATGGACTTCACCAGCGAGGCGACCATCGTCTCCGAGTTCCACAAGTTCATGATGTCGGGCCAGCTCTACCGCGGCTCCAAGCCCGTCATGTGGAGTCCGGTCGAACGCACCGCGCTGGCCGACGCGGAAGTCGAGTACCACGACCATGTGTCGCCCACGATCTGGGCCCGCTTCCCGGTCGTCGAGGGTTCTGACGCGGCGAGAGGCGCCCACATCGTCATCTGGACGACGACGCCCTGGACCATCCCCGGCAACCGCGCGGTCGCCTACAACCCCGATATCGCCTACGCGGTCTTCGAGGTCGAGGCGATGGAGACCGACCTCCCCTTCGAACCGTGGGCCAAGCCCGGCAACCGCTTCATCATCGCCGAAAAGCTCGTCGAGGACGTGCTGGGCGCGGCCAAGGTCGCCAAGTGGCGCAAGGTCGAACGCGTCGATTGCGAAGGCATGGTCTGCGAGCATCCGCTTGCCAACCTCGACACCGGCTACGGTTTCGCGGTGCCGCTATTGGCCGGCGACCACGTCACCGACGACGCGGGTACGGGCTTCGTCCACACCGCGCCCGGCCACGGCGCCGAGGACTACCTGGTCTGGCTCGCCCACGGCCATCGCGAGATCCCCGAAACCGTCGACCCCGACGGCGCCTACTACCCGCACGTGCCGCTGTTTGGCGGGCTGAAGGTGCTGGAGACCGAGGGCAAGAAGGCCGGCAAGTTCGGCCCGGCCAACAACGCCGTCATCGACAGGCTGATCGAGGCGAACCGCCTGCTGGCGCGCGGGCGGCTCGAACACAGCTATCCGCACAGCTGGCGGTCCAAGGCGCCGGTCATCTTCCGCAACACGCCGCAGTGGTTCATCCGCATGGACGAGCCGCTGGCCGACAGCCGCACCCTGCGCGACACCTGCCTCGAGTCCATCGACGGCACCGAGTACTTCCCGCCGTCCGGCCAGGTCCGCATCCGCAACATGGTCGAAGGCCGCCCCGACTGGCTGATCAGCCGCCAGAGGAACTGGGGCGCGCCGCTGGCCATGTTCGTCGACAAGGAGACCGGCCACCCGCTCTGCGACGCCGACGTCAATGCCCGCATCGTAGAGCTGATCCGGCTGGAAGGC
>CAMLRH010000297.1 GCA_946482375.1 uncultured Caulobacteraceae bacterium
CGGCCAAGGAGCTGCAGAAGGACGTCGAGAAGCGCCACGGCCTGCCCGACGACGTGGATGTTTCACTGCGCAAGAAGAAGCGGCTTTGGTCGGGGCGGGCGCCGGTGCGGAGCTGATTTCCCTCTCCTTTATGGGGAGGGTGGCGGCCGAAGGCCGACGGGTGGGGTAGCGGCAAAATTCCCCCACCTGATCGCTGCGCGATCTTCCCTCCCCATGAAGGGGAGGGAGAGGGTTATTCCGCCGCCGCGGTCTGCGTGTAGCCGAGCTGCCGGTTCAGCTTTTCGAGGAGGTCGATGGCGGCTTCGGCGATCACCGTGCCGGGGGGGAAGATGGCGGCCGCGCCTTCGTCGAGGAGCGTCTGGAAGTCGGCGGGCGGAATGACGCCGCCGACGACGATCATGATGTCGCCGCGGCCCTGTCTCGCGAGTTCGCCTTTAAGTTCGGGAACGAGGGTCAGGTGGCCGGCGGCCAGCGAAGAGGCGCCGACGACGTGGACGTCGTTCTCGACCGCCTGACGGGCGGCTTCGGCGGGGGTCTGGAAGAGGGGGCCGATGTCGACGTCGAAGCCGAGGTCGGCGAAGGCGGTGGCGATGACCTTCTGGCCGCGGTCGTGGCCGTCCTGGCCCATCTTGGCGATCAGGATGCGCGGGCGGCGGCCGTCGGCATGCTCGAAGGCCTCGACCATGGCCTTGGCGCGCTGGACGGCGGAATCGGAGCCGCTCTCGGCCATGTAGACTCCCTGAATGGCGCGGATCTCGGCGCGGTGGCGGCCGAAGACGTTTTCGAGAGCATAGCTGATCTCGCCGACGGTCGCCTTGGCGCGGGCGGCGTCGACCGAAAGCTCGAGCAGGTTGCCGTTCGACCGGGCGCCGTCTTCCAGCGCCTTGAGGGTGCGCTCGACTTCAGCCGGATCGCGCTCGGCCTTGAGGCGATTGAGTTTTTCGATCTGGGCGTTGCGGACGGCGGTATTGTCGACCTTCAGCACCGGGATGTCGTCGGCGACCTCCGGCTTGTAGCGGTTGACCCCGACGACGCTCTGGCGGCCGGCGTCGATGCGGGCCTGGGTGCGGGCGGCGGCTTCCTCGATGCGCAGCTTCGGCAGGCCCTGTTCGATAGCCTTGGCCATGCCGCCCAAGGCCTCGACCTCGTCGATGTGCTCAAGGGCGCGGCGGGCGAGGTCGTGGGTGAGGCGCTCGACGTAGTAGCTGCCGCCCCAGGGGTCGATGGTCCTCGTCAGCCCGCTCTCCATCTGCAGGAAGAGCTGGGTGTTTCGGGAAATGCGAGCGGAGAAATCCGTCGGCAAAGCAAGGGCTTCGTCGAGGGAGTTCGTGTGCAGGGACTGGGTCTGGCCGTTGGCGGCGGCCATGGCCTCGACGCAGGTGCGGGCGACGTTGTTGAAGACGTCCTGCGCCGCCAGCGACCAGCCGGAGGTCTGGCTGTGGGTGCGCAGAGAGAGGGAACGGGCGTCCTTGGGGTCGAACTCGCGCTTCATCAGGCGGGCCCAGAGCAGGCGGGCGGCCCGCATCTTCGCCACTTCCATGAAGTAGTTCATCCCGATCGCCCAGAAGAACGACAGGCGCGGCGCGAACTTGTCGACGTCCATTCCGGCGGCGATGCCGGCCCGGACGTACTCGATGCCGTCGGCGAGGGTGTAGGCGAGCTCCAGGTCCGCCGTCGCCCCGGCTTCCTGCATGTGGTAGCCGCTGATCGAGATCGAATTGAACTTCGGCATGTTGCGCGAAGTGTATGAAAAGATGTCGGAAACTATCCTCATAGAGGCTGCGGGCGGATAGATGTAGGTGTTCCGCACCATGAATTCTTTGAGGATGTCGTTCTGGATCGTGCCCGACAGCTTGTCAGGCGCGACACCCTGTTCCTCGGCGGCGACGATGTAGAGGGCGAGGATCGGCAGGACTGCGCCGTTCATGGTCATCGACACGCTCATCTTGTCGAGCGGGATGCCCGAAAAGAGCGTGCGCATGTCGTAGATGCTGTCGATGGCCACACCGGCCATGCCGACGTCGCCCTTCACCCGCTCGTGGTCGCTGTCGTAACCCCTGTGGGTGGCGAGGTCGAAGGCGACCGATAGGCCCATCTGACCGGCGGCCAGGTTGCGGCGATAGAAGGCGTTGGAATCCTCGGCCGTCGAGAAGCCGGCGTACTGGCGCACCGTCCAGGGGTTCGTGACGAACATGGTCGGGTAGGGGCCGCGCAGGAAGGGCGCGACGCCGGGGTAGCCAGCGGTGAAGTCGGCGCCTTCGACATCGGCGGCCGTATAGGCGGCCTTCACCGGCACGCCTTCGGGGGTTTCCCAGTTGGGGCCCTCAACGGCGGAGTTCGAGGCCTTCGGGTTGAAGGCGAGGTCGGCGAAGTTCGGGAAGGTCGTCATGTCAGGCGGCCTCCTCAAGCGCGGCGGCGAAACGGATGGGCGTCAGCGGTTCGCAACGGGCGTCGGGGCCGGGCAGCCGTGGATCGGGAACTTCGACCGGGACCGCCGTGGCGTTTTCCACCTCCACCGGGTTTTCGTCGGGATTGGGGAAGACGTTGACGCCGAGAATCTTCTCAGGCGCGGCGTGGGCGGCCTTCACCTTGCGCTGGACCTCGCCCGAGGTCAGGGCGGCGATCAGACCGCCGGTGGCTTCGATGGCCTGGAATTCGGCCCAGGCGGCGCGGGCCAGCTGGTCGGTGAGGTTCTCCAGGAACCAGGCGCCGCCGGCGGGGTCCGCCACGCGGCCGAGGTTCGACTCTTCCATCAGGATCAGCTGGGTGTTGCGGGCCTGACGCCGGGCGAAGGCGGTGGGCAGGCCCAGCGCATCGGTGAAGGTCCCGAGCACGATGGCGTCGGCCCCGCCGACCGCCGCGCCGAAGCCGGCGGCGGTGAGGCGCAGCAGGTTGGTCCAGGGGTCCTTCTTCGCCAGCATCCGCTGCGAGGAGCGGGCCTCGATCCGGGCGGGGACGTCGGCGCCGCAGGCCTGCGCGATCTGGGCCCAAAGCTCGCGGGCGGCGCGGACCTTGGCGATGTCGAGGAAGTACTGGCCGTCGACGGACACACCCAGCGCGATGCGGGACAGCGCGTCCTCCATCGACATGCCGGCGCGGGTCAGGGCTTTCGCATAGGAGACGGCGGCGGCGGCCATGAAGGCGAGTTCCTGCGCTTCCGTGCCGCCGGCCTCGTGAACCACGCGGCCCGACGCCAGCATCAGCGTCGCTTTCGGGTAGGTCACGGCGAGCCGCGCGCCGACGGTGGCGGCGCTGACGATGTGGCTTTCGATGGGGCCGGGCGCGGCGCCGGTCTCGGCGAAGGCGCTCAAGGGGTCCATGTGGAAGGCGAGAGGGGCGTTCGGCGCGGCCTTGGCCAGCGCGCCCAGCCAGTCGGCGGCCTTGGGGCCGAGGTAGCCGGCGTCCAGCGCCACCGGGGCGAGGTCGAGCAGCACGTCCTTCAGCACGCGGCCAAGGCCGTCGGCGGAACCCACGGCGACGCCCCGCTCGCCGGTCTG
>CAMLRH010000298.1 GCA_946482375.1 uncultured Caulobacteraceae bacterium
GACCACCTCGGCCATGCCGCTCACGAGCTCGGCCCTGGGCAGGGAGCGCAGGGTCTCCAGGTCGCACAGGACGCCTGCGGGCGGGTGGAAGGCACCCACGAGGTTCTTGCCCTCCGCGGTGTCGATCGCGGTCTTGCCGCCGACCGCGGCGTCCACCATGCCCAGCAGCGTCGTGGGCACGTCCAGCGTCGGCGAAGTCGGTGGCCAGCAGGTCAGCTGGGCCATGTACGACGTCACCGGCAGCGGCGGTCGCGTGGCCGTGTCGGTGCTGACGGCGCCGGACGCCTCGGGCGCGCAGAAGGTGGTGGCGACGATGCCGACCACCATCGAGGCCATGGAGGCCTGGCGCGAGGAGCCCTATGTGGTCGCTTCCGTCGTCAAGCGCGACGACGCCGAATACGTCGCCCAGGCCATGCGCAGCGCCGACGGCCCGATCGCCTTTTCCGTGCACCGGGCGGACGCCGGCGGCTGGACGCCCATCGATTCCAGCCAGCTGTGGACCACCGTGCCCGGCAAGCTCACGTCCCTGACGCGGTCCGACTGCTACGTGGTCGCCGGTGACATCAACTGGCGCTCATTCGGCCTGCGCTACGACATGATGAGCGACGAGGGCGCCTGCGGGACGGCCTTCATCGACCTCGGCGTCGATCAGGGCGCGGTCAGGATCGTCAGCGCCATGGCGGTGAAGCCCGATCCTACACCGCAACGCCGCCGCCGGGGCCGCCGTTAAAGAGGCTCCAGAAGGGCAGCGCCAGCGACACGCCCATCAGGAATTCGAAGATGGTGGCCTGCACGTTGAACGGCGTGTCGGCCTCGTCGCGGACCATCGACCAGCCCCGCGCCACGCCCGCGCCGCCCCAGGCCAGCCCCAGCGCCAGCGCCATGCTCGCCCCCACGTTCGGCGCATAGCCCAGCGCCGCGGCGGTGCCGGCGTGCGACAGCAGGAACAGTCCGCCGTAGGTGGCGCGCACCTCCGACATCGAGTGCGGCTTCTCCGGATCGCGCTTGAGGCCGACGAGCTCCAGCACGTCCTCGGGTCTGGCCAGCGCGTAACCGCCCAGCGCCCCGCCGAGGCAGCAGGCGATGACGGCGAGGATCAGGGCAATGTCGGCGCTGCTCATGCGAGGGCAAGGTGGACGAGCGGCGCAGCCACATCAACTCCCTTCCCCCTCGAGGGGGGAAGGGCCGGGGATGGGGGTGTGAGCAGGGAGCCGGTGGATAAGCGCGTGAGGCTCTGAGCCCCCGAACGCCCATCACCCAAGCTCAGCGGCCACACCCTCCACCCTGCCCTCCTCCCCTCGAGGGAGGAGGGTACTAGGCCACCCGCCTCGGCTTCACCTTCGGCGCGCTCTCGGCGGGACCGATGTAGTCGCGGGTCAGCGGCACGGCGTCGCCCTTCTTGGCCAGCTGCAGCTGGAAGACCATGTGGTCGCGGTGGCGGAAGGCGATCTCGCTGGCGGCCAGATAGAACTCCCACATCCGGCAGAAGCGCTCGTCGTAGAGCTGGGCGATCTCGGCCCGCTGGGCGTTGAAGCGGTTGCGCCAGTGGCGCAGCGTCTCGGCGTAGTGCAGCCGCAAGATCTCGACGTCGGTGACGATCAGCCCGGCCTTCTCGACCGCCGGCAACACCTCCGACAGCGCCGGAATGTATCCGCCGGGGAAGATGTACTTGGCGATCCACGGCTGCGTCAGGCTCGGCCCGTCCGAGCGTCCGATCGAGTGGATAACCGCCACCCCGTCCTCGCTCAGCAGCCGCGCCACCGTGTCGAAGTAGACTTGGTAGTTGGGCCGCCCGACATGCTCGAACATGCCGACCGAGACGATGCGGTCGAAGGGTCCGTCGACGTCGCGGTAGTCGGTCAGCGCGAACCGCGCCCGTTCGCCCAGTCCCTTGCGCTGCGCCCGCTGCTGCGCCACCGCCAACTGCTCGGTGGATAACGTGACCCCGCTGACCTGCGCGCCATACGCCTCGGCCAGCGTCAGGCCCATGCCGCCCCAGCCGCAGCCGATGTCGAGCACGCTCATGCCGGGCTCGATCAGCATCTTGGCGGCGATGTGCCGCTTCTTGGCGACCTGGGCCTGCTCCAGCGTCATACCGGGATGGGCGAAGTAGGCGCAGCTGTACTGCATGTCCTCGTCGAGGAAGCGCCGGTAGAGCTCGCCCGAGAGGTCGTAGTGGTGGCGGACGTTGCGCCGCGACGACGCCCGGTCGTTCCACTGCTGGATCAGGCCGTTGATCGACCGCCTGAGCCAGCCGATCCGCTTCCTCGGCAGGTTGCGGCCGACAAGGTCGAGCAGGTCGTAGATCGAACCGTTCTCGATCGTGACCTTGCCGTCCATGAAGGCTTCGCCCAGCCCCAGCGCCGGGTTGGCGCCGATGCGCGCGGCCGTACGGTAGTCGGCTATCGCTACCGTGAGCGCCGGCTCGCCCGAGCCGGCCGTGAAGGCGCGCCCCCCGCCGATGCGCACGGTCAACGACCCTTCGCGCATCATCGACGCCAGATACCCCTTGAGACCCATCGAGACACCCTCGAGTTGCGGTCAAGCCATCTGGAACGGTCCCCAGCAAACCACGGTTCCGGCCTAATCGGAACCCCACAGCCTTGACTCCGCCAAGGGGCGGACCTAACTCCCGCTCGGCGTTGGCACTCGCTTGTGGCGACTGCTAACACCCTCAATTGCATAAGCTCCGACGGAGAGATCGAAGATGAAGTTTCGTCCCCTAGGCGACCGCGTCCTGGTCAAGCGCGTCGAGGAAGAAGAGCGCACCAAGGGCGGGATCATCATCCCCGACACGGCCAAGGAAAAGCCGCAGGAAGGCGAAGTCGTCGCCGTGGGCCCCGGCGCCCGTGACGAAGACGGCGAGTACATCCAGCCGGAAGTGTCGGCCGGTGACCGCATCCTGTTCGGCAAGTGGTCCGGCACCGAGGTCAAGGTCGACGGTGAAGACCTGCTGATCATGAAGGAAAGCGACATCCTGGGCGTGGTCGAGCGCTAACTCACCGTGTCATCCCGGCGAAGGCCGGGACCCAGATTCAGCCGCTGAATAGCGAGACGTGAACCCCCAATTCCTCCGCCCTTCGATCTGGACCCCGGCCTTCGCCGGGGCGATCGGAAGGAGGGAGGCCTTAGAGAAGGAACTCCGAAATGGCCGCTAAAGACGTCTATTTCTCCTCCGACGCCCGTGACCGCATGCTGCGCGGCGTGAACATCCTGGCCAACGCCGTGAAGGTGACGCTCGGCCCGAAGGGCCGCAACGTGGTCATCGAGAAGTCGTTCGGCGCCCCGCGCTCGACCAAGGACGGCGTTTCCGTCGCCAAGGAAATCGAGCTGGCCGACCGCTTCGAGAACCTCGGCGCCCAGCTGATCCGCGAAGTCGCCTCCAAGACCAACGACAAGGCCGGCGACGGCACCACCACCGCGACCGTGCTGGCCCAGGCCATCGTCGTCGAAGGCCTGAAGTCGGTGGCCGCCGGCATGAACCCGATGGACCT
>CAMLRH010000299.1 GCA_946482375.1 uncultured Caulobacteraceae bacterium
CGATGGCCTCGGCGCGGGTGGTGTTGGCGCGGACGTCGGTGCCGCCCTGCTTCTCGGTCATCGCCATGCCGACGGTGACGCCGGTCTTGTGCGCGATGGGCTTCAGCGGCGCGTCGTACGTGCCGCCGAGCATCTTCTCGAGCCAGGGACCGGTGACGTCCGGCTGGCGGCGCAGCGCCGGAACCGCGGCGTAGGTCATGGAGATCGGGCACATCACGCCCGCCTCTGCCTCGGTGAACATGGCCAGCAGGGCCGCGTGGGCCACGTGCCCGCCGGGGCGGTTAGCGGTCCAGGCGATGTCGTGGATGCGGTGCTCCATGGCGAGCGCCATGAGCTGATGGTAGGCGGGGTGGAAGCGCGCCTCGTCGACGCGGCGGCCGTAGCGGTCGAAAGTGACGAGCTCCGGCGGGAAGCGGTTGGCGGTCTCGCCCCACTCCAGCACCTGTTCCGAACCGACAGCGCGGCCGAGCGCCGACAGCGGTTCGGCGACCCACTCGCCGCCTTCGCGGATGGCCGCCTCGCGCAGGACGGTGTCGGTGGCGAAGAGGTCCCGGCCGGCGAACTCGCCCGGCTGGTTGAAGACCTCGTGCGTCTCAAGCTGCGTGCGCGGCGCGTATCGTGACATGGCGTCTCTCTCCCCGGAGGCGTCCTAGCACGAAAGGGCGAGGCCGCCCCAGGAGCGACCCAATAAAGAAAGGCGGCCGGGTCGAGCGGCCGCCCTTCAGTCACACCGGTTCGAAGGGGAACTCTAACCGGCTAGAACTCCTTGCGGATCGACAACCCGATGAGGCGCGGATCGAGCACGAAGACGTTGGTCGTCAGAGCCGCGTCGTCCGAGTTGAGGAAGGCGTCGGTGATCGGCGTCTTGTCGAGCAGGTTCTTGGCGTAGAGCTCGATCTTCAGGCCATCGTCCGGCCGCTCGATCCACACCGACAGGTTGACGTTGTACCAGCCGTGCAGCTTGTCATACGGGTCGAGATTGTAGACCCGGTGCCAGGACTGCGACTGCCAGTAGCTGTCGGCCCGGAAGGTGGCTTCCCAGGACTCGCCGATCTTCCAGGTGTGCTGGCCGCCAAAGGCGACCGTCCAGTGCGGCGCGTTGGGCAGCTCGTTGCCGCCAAGCTGCGTGAACAGCCCCGCCCCGCCGTTCGGCCCGTTCAGCGGATTGACCGGCTGGAAGAGGCCGCCGCAGACGGTGTTCAGAAGGTAATGGCTGACATTGGCGTTGCCCATTTTCGCCTCAAGCGCGTCGACCGGGACCACGCAGTTCGAGGAGAACAGGACGTAAGGCTTGACCAGAACCAGGTTGGGGTCGCCCAGCGTGCGGTTCATCAGGTCGATCGATTCCTGGCCGTCGGCGATCTCGGTGTCCTGGTAGCCCAGCACGAAGTTGAATCGCGTGTTTCGCGACGGGGCGAACAAGCCTTCGAACTCCAGCCCCCAGACGGTGGCGTCGAAGTTCTCGTTGACCGCCGTTCGCTCCTTGATCTGGGAAACCTGGTAGTCCTTGTAGTCGTAGTAGAAGGCCGCCAGGTTCAGGGTCATCGCCCCCTGGAGCAGCGTATTCTTCGCGCCGACTTCAAAGGCGTCGATATACTCGGGCTCGAACGTCGCGGGATAAGGCAGTGTCTGGAAGAGGACGTTCCCCGTGTACGACGGCGACGTGTCGAAGCCGATGCCCGGAGGGTTGGCGCCGCCGCCCTTATAGCCATGCGAATAGAAGGCGTAGAGCATGGTCTCGTCGGTAAACGACAGCTGCGGCTTCCAGTCGACGCCGATCCGGCCTGTAATCTCGCCCCAATTCTGCTCGATGTCGGGGAGAGCGGGGTAGCCACGATCGACGGTGCCGGCCAGGAATATGGCGGACGACAACAGTGTCTGGGTCGGGTGCGGCGTGAACACCTTGTTGTCGTCGGTGTAGCGCAGGCCGGCAGTGAATTTCAGAGCCTCGGTGAACTCGTAATAGACTTCCCCGAACACCGACTTCGATTCCAGCCGATACGGATTCTTCGAGCGGTAATAGTTGTGCCCTTCCCCGTTGATGCTCTCGATGGGGTTCGGGTCGATGTAGATGCATCCCGCCGACTCGGGTGAGTCGAGCGAAACCTGCGGCGCCGTGGCGATGGTGAATCCTACCGGCCGGCCCTGGATCATCGGAATCTTCTGGGCGCAGGTCGTGTAATCGTCACTACCGTTGAACAGCGTGTTCGAGCCACCCGACATCCCGACAAGCGTGATCAGGTTGTAGAAGATATAGTAGTCTTCGAGCGTCTTGTACTTGGTGTAGTTGGCGCCAAGGCTGAAGTTGAACGGGCCATCGAAATTGGACGCGATGCGGAGTTCCTGATTGAATTGCGAACTCTCGGCCTGGGAAATGTCGAAGCCGGCGAGCGACTTGGAGCATCCGATCTGCGGGTCGCAGAAGGTTCCGCCGGGCGTCAGGTCGCTGAACAGGGGCGCGCCCGTACCGCTTGTCGGCCGGGGAACGCTCAGAGAGTCAGCGAAGATAGGCACCGTGTTGAAGCGGTTGAAGTCTTGGAACGAGTAGATGGTGTCTTCAAGGTAAGCGGTCTGCGACGTGACGGTCAGTGTCGGAGAAATATCGACGTCTATGTTCAGGTTGATGACGTCGGTCTGGGCGCGATAGATGGGATCGAGAATTGAATTGATCACGCGCAGGTCGCGCGACTGCATCATCTTGCCGTACGGGTCGACGCCCGTAAGGATCGGCGTAACCGGCGTGCCGCCAGCGGTCCTGCCGAGCGAAATGTAGGTTGGATCCGTCGCGATCTGGATGAACGGGATGCTCAGGCCGTTGGGCGTGCCGAAGGCTTTGTCGTCGTAGAGGTTGCCGGGCTTGCAGCCCTGGCTCAGGTGGCCCTGGACGACCTCGTTATAGCCGGTGATCGCGCCCACGCTCTCGTAGCCGGGATCGTAGTGGCAGAGCTGCTTGCCGGTGCGCGAGCGGTTGTCGTCTTCGTTGAAGCGCTCCCAGATGAGATCGGCGCGGATGTTCTCCGTCGGCGCGAAACCCAATGTCAGGCGGGCCGTCCACAGGTCGCGGCCGTTGACCGCGTTCCCGGTCGTTGCGTTGAAATCGTAGCCCTCGCGGCTGGTCATGGCGCCGGCCAGGCGAATGGCGAAGACGTCCTCGATGACCGGTACGTTGACCATCGCCGACAGACGCTTGGTCTGATAGTTGCCGACCTCGGCCTTGACGTTGCCTTTGAACTCATCGAGGTCGGGCTTGGCCGAAATGACGTTGATGACGCCGGCGGTGGCGTTGCGGCCGTAGAGGGTGCCCTGGGGTCCGCGCAGAACCTCGACGCGCTCGATGTCCAGATATTCCTGCTCGAACAGCCGGTTGCGGATCAGCGCCGTCGAGTTGAACGCGACCGCGACGCCGGGGTCGGTGGAAATCGAGATGGCCTTGGTGCCGATGCCCCGGATCGAGAAGTTGTAGCTGGAGAAG
>CAMLRH010000300.1 GCA_946482375.1 uncultured Caulobacteraceae bacterium
CGAGAAAATCCCCGTCGACGGCGAGCTGGTCGAAGGCCGCGTCGCCATCGACGAGTCGATGGTCACGGGCGAATCCATGCCTGTCACCAAGGAGCCGGGCGCGAAGGTCGTCGCGGGTTCGCTGAACAAGACCGGCTCGTTCGTCCTGCGGGCAGAGAAGGTCGGCGCCGACACCCTGCTCTCCCAGATCGTGCAGATGGTGGCGCAGGCCCAACGCAGCCGAGCCCCGATCCAGCGGCTGGCCGACGTCGTCTCGGGCTGGTTCGTGCCGGCGGTCGTCGCGGTGGCGGTCGTCGCCGCCATCGCCTGGGCGATCGTCGGGCCGGAGCCACGCTTCAGCTACGCGCTGCTCGCGGCCGTCAGCGTACTGATCATCGCCTGTCCCTGTGCGCTGGGGCTGGCGACGCCAATCTCGATCATGGTCGGCGTCGGGCGCGGCGCCCGGGCCGGCGTGCTGATCAGGAATGCCGAAGCGCTGGAACACTTCGAAAAGGTCGACACCCTGATCGTCGACAAGACCGGCACCCTGACCGAGGGCCGGCCGGCGCTGACCGCCATCCGTCCGGCGCCCGGCTACGGCGAGGCCGAACTGCTGCGCCTCGCAGCCAGCCTTGAGCGCGGGAGCGAGCACCCGCTGGCCGACGCCATCGTCCGCGCCGCCAACGAACGCGGCCTGCCGCTGGCGGAGGCAACCGGATTCGACTCGCCGGTCGGCAAGGGCGTGCTGGGGGCGGTCGACGGCCGCGCCCTGCTGCTCGGCAGCGGCAAGTTCCTGGCCGAACAGGGCGTCGATACCTCGTCACTCGAAACCGAAGCCGACGCCCTGCGCGGAGAGGGCGCCACAGCCATCTTCATCGCCGTCGACGGCCAGGCGGCCGCCGTGCTCGCGATCGCCGACCCGATCAAGGAGACCACGCCCGAGGCCATCGAGGCTCTGAAGGCCGAAGGCGTGCGCCTTGTCATGATGACGGGCGACAACCGCACCACCGCGCTCGCCGTCGCCCGCAAGCTCGACATTGACGAGGTCGAGGCCGAAGTCCTGCCGCAGGACAAGGCCGCCGTCGTCGAGAAGCTGCGGCGCGAAGGTCGCGTGGTGGCCATGGCGGGGGACGGCGTCAACGACGCCCCCGCGCTGGCCGCCGCCGACGTCGGCGTCGCCATGGGCCACGGGGCGGACGTCGCCATGGAGAGCGCCGGTGTCACCCTGCTGAAGGGCGACCTCGTCGGCATCGTACGGGCGCGGCGACTGTCGCGAGCGGTGATGCGCAACATCCGTCAGAACCTGCTCTTCGCCTTCATCTACAACGCGGCCGGCGTGCCGATCGCCGCGGGCCTGCTCTACCCCACGTTCGGCCTGTTGCTGTCCCCGGCGATCGCGGCCGGGGCCATGGCGCTGAGTTCGGTCAGCGTCATCGGCAACGCGCTTCGGCTCAGGGCTGTGCGCCTCTAATGGTCAGCAGGTCGTCCAGCACCTCCATGTTGGCGACCAGTTCGCCGGGACGGCTGTCCTCCTCCAGCGCGTCGATGAACATGGCTCGCGCCTCGGGGTCGTCATAGACCATCTTCGCGTCGAACGCCTTTCGCCAGGTCGCCTCGTCCGGCCATTCGGCGTAGCCGATGAAGCGGCCGTCCTGCGCGCGATGCAGGCGTGAGCCGAAGGAGCCGTAGATGCGGGTGATGGCGCGGGTGCCCCTTCGCCAGGCCTCGCGGAACTGCTCTTCCTTCCCCGGCTTCACCCGCCAGGCGTAGACGGCGACGTACATGGGCGTCTCCTCAGTTCGGAACCTTAGCTATGACCGGCCATTGTGAACGTCAGCCGGGGGAAAGGCTGTTCAGGAGACACATATGTCACTCGGCACTATCCTCATCATCATCCTGATCCTGCTGCTGCTCGGCGCGCTGCCGACGTGGGGTCACTCGCGGTCGTGGGGCTATTTCCCCAGCGGCGGGCTCGGCTTGATCCTGGTGATCGTGATCATCCTCGTCCTGATGGGCATCATCTAGCTTTTCCATATCGCCGCCTTACGCTGCCGCCATGAGCGCAGCGGAGACCGGCGTCGATTCCCGAAGCCCGGCGGACACCACCGCCGGGCTTTCTTCGTGGAAACGGCTGAAGGCTATTCTCGGCGGCTCCGCCGGCAACTTCGTCGAGTGGTACGACTGGTTCGCCTACGCCTCGTTCAGCATCTATTTCGCGAGCGTCTTCTTTCCCGAGGGAGAGCCCACAGCCCAGTACATGAAGACGGCGCTGGTCTTCGCGCTGGGCTTCCTCGCGCGGCCTGTCGGCGCCTGGCTCATGGGCCTCTACGCGGACCGGGCCGGACGGCGGGCGGCGCTGAGCCTGTCGGTCGGCACGATGTGCGCGGGCTCGCTCGTCATCGCGCTGGCCCCAGGCTACGCCCAGATCGGGATCGCCGCGCCCGTGGTCCTGCTGGCGGCGCGGCTGTTGCAGGGCCTGTCCGTCGGCGGTGAGTACGGAGCCAGCGCCACCTACATGAGCGAGATGGCCGGGCGGAAGCGGCGCGGCTTCTGGTCCAGCTTCCAGTACGTCACCCTGATCATGGGCCAGCTGGCGGCGGCGACCGTGCTCGTCGTCCTGCAGCAGACCATGGACCGCTCCGACCTGGAGGCCTGGGGTTGGCGCATCCCCTTCTTCATCGGCGCGGCGCTGGCGATCGTTGTCTTCTGGATCCGGCGAGGCCTTGAAGAGTCGGCTTCGTTCACAAGGGCGCGGGAGGACGGCGAACGGACGACAACGATGCTGCTCTTCACCCGCTACCCGCGCGAGACTCTGATCATCATGGGACTGACGGCGGCGGGCTCGCTCGGCTTCTACGCCTACACGACCTACATGCTGAAGTTCCTGGTCAACACGGCGGGGTTCTCGAAGGAGGCCGCGGGCGCCGTGAATTTCGCGACCTTGGTAGGCTTCATGCTGGCCCAGCCGCTGTTCGGCTGGCTTTCGGACGTGCTGGGCAGAAAGCGCATGCTGGCGCTGGCCTTTGGCGGGGGCGCGGCGCTGGCTTGGCCGGTGTTCAGCCTGGTCGGCGCGGGTCCGAGCCTTGTCGTGGCGTTCGGCCTGATCATGGCGGCGCTTCTGGTCCAGTCGGCCTACACCTCCATCAGCGCCGTGGTGAAGGCCGAACTTTTCCCCGCCCATTGCCGGGCGCTCGGCGTCGCCCTGCCCTATGCGCTCGCCAACGCGCTATTCGGCGGCACGGCCGAGTACGTAGCGCTGTGGTTCAAGGCTCAGGGCATGGAGAGCGGCTTCTATATCTACGTCGCTGTGATCATGGGCGTGGCCCTGTTGATCTCGCTGACCATGCGCGACACCGCCCGCCACAGCCTGATCCGCGAAGACTAATCCGCGCAGGACCGGGCGGCCGCACCCTTGCGGCATGCTTGACCCCACCGCCCTTGCCCGCCTCTACCCCCACGCTCCGCTC
>CAMLRH010000301.1 GCA_946482375.1 uncultured Caulobacteraceae bacterium
AACTCAGCGGCCACACCCTCCACCCTGCCCTCCTCCCCTCGAGGGAGGAGGGTTCTTTGAGCGAGCTTCCACCGTGTTACGGTGAAGCATGCCGCTCCCACCCACCTACGACACCCATCGCCTCGTCCCGCCGAAGCGCTTCGCCGACCTGAAGGTGGGCGACCGCTATCCGCTGCCCTCGCGCACGCTGGGCGACGGCAACTTCGCCGCGTTCCAGGCCGTCAGCCTCGACAACCACCCGATCCACTACGACTACGAATACTGCCGCTCGCTCGGCCATCCCGGCCCGCTGGCGCACGGGCTGCAGCTGCTTTGCTTCACGGCCGCCGGCGCGGGCCTCTTCCCGCATGAGATCGGCGACGCCCTGCTGGGCATGATCGAGGTCAGCGCGAAGGTGCTCAAATCCGCCTACCCCGGTGACACCCTCTATCCCGTGCTGGAGATCGTCGAGCTGACACCCCAGCGCACCACGGGGATCGTCGCCATGTCCGCCACCGTCACCAACCAGCGCGGCGAGGCGGTGCTGGAAGGACGGCACGTTTACCTGCTGAGGCTCTAGCTCTTCGCGGACAGGTCCGCGATCTGCCTTCTCAGCAGCTCCAGCGTCTCGTTCTGGCGCTGGATCACCTCCATGACCTCGCGATCACGCAGCGCGTCCAGCTTGTCGTGCAGGCGCATGATCTCCAGCTCGGCGCGCAGGTTGACGACATAGTCGTGCTCGGCGGCCTGGCGGTCCTTCGCCGCCTGCCGGTTCTGGCTCATCATGATCACCGGCGCCTGGATGGCGGCCAGCGTCGACAGCAGCAGGTTCAGGAAGATGAAGGGATAAGGGTCGAAAGCCCGGCCAAAGAGGGCCAGTAGCAGGTTGATTCCCATCCAGCCGACCAGCGCCACGGCGAAGCCGAAGATGAAGCTCCACGAGCCGCCGACGCGCGCCACCTCGTCGGCCAGCCGCTGCCAGAAGGTGCGCTCGTCGCGGGCAAGAGACGGCTCGGCGTTGGTCGGCGAGCGGTCGGCCATCAGGTCGATGACGCTGCGCTTCTGCGGGCTCAGCTTCGCATACGACTGACCAAGCAGCTGTCGGGCGAGATCGTCACGGACATCCTCAGGCATGCCTGCGCCTCCGGGTGGTTGCCAGACGCTACGGCAACGAGCTTCACTGGACAAAACATTCGGGAGGGCGGCCATGGACCGCAAGGCGATCTTTATCACCGGCGCGGCCAGCGGCATCGGGCTGGCTACAGCCAAGCTGTTCGCGAGCAAGGGCTGGTTCGTCGGGCTGGCGGACATCAACCAGGCGGGCTTGAAGGCCGCGCTGAAGGAGATCGGCGAGGCCAACGGCGCGACCTACATTCTCGACGTGCGCGACCGCGAAACGTGGCCCGCGGCGCTGTCAGACTTCACGAAAAAGACCGACGGCCGGCTCGACGTGCTGGTCAACAACGCCGGGATCGCCAGTTACGGCTATCTGGAAGAGGTGACGGTCGACGAGGACGACCGGATGATCGACATCAACCTCAAGGGCGTCCTGAACGGCGCCCGCGCGGGTCTGGCGCACCTGAAGACGACGCCCGGCTCGAAGCTGATCAACGTCGCCTCCTGCGCCGGCCTCTACGGCGCGCCGAAGCTGGCGGTCTATGCGGCGACCAAGTTCGCGGTGAAGGGCCTGTCGGAGGCGCTCGACATCGAGTTCGCCCGCCATGGCGTCGGCGTCCGCTGCATCATGCCCTGGTTCATCGAGACGCCGATCCTCGATGCCGGAGCGCAGGGCTCGAACGTGAAGATGAGCGACAACATCCGCGCCCAGGGCGTCGACATCTATCCCGTCGAGGATGCGGCCAAGGTGATCTGGGACGCCGCCCACGGCGACCAACTGCACTACACCGTCGGCAAGGCGGCCAAGCGGCTACGCTTCGCCACGCGCTTCATGCCGAACGCGGTCAGGAAACAGCTGCGGAAGACGTCGGCGCGGTTGTGACCGGCGCCTCGGCCGCGGGCGCCGCAGGGGCGGCCTGCTCGGTCGAGACCGGCTGGACGGCCGCCACTTCGATGCTGCCCGCCACCGGCCTCAGCTCGATCTGCGGCGCGACGGCGGCGCTGGTCAGGAAGACCCGGTCGGCGGGCGTCAGGCGCGCGTATTCGTAGAGGCCGGGTTCGCCCGCCGGAGCCTCGGTTGTCTCGGCTTCGGCCATGAACGCGCCCGGACGGCCGTTGCGGCCGCTGAAGCGGTAGAAGATGTGCAGGCCCACCTGTCCCACGCGCATCAGGTTCGGCCCCCAGTTCGGCGACACGTTGACGGTGTGGAAGTGGGTGGCGTTGCCGACGTTGGCCATGACGGCGCCCGACAGCGCCTTGGTGGCGATCCGCTGAGCCCGGTTCCAGGCGCCGGCCTCGCGGCCGCGCCGCGTGGAGCCGTCGCAGGCGAAGCTGAACTGGCAGCCCTGATAGACCACCGCGCAGACCGACTTCGGGAAGGAGGGGTGGCGAACGCGGTTCAGCACCACCTGGGCGACGGCGGCCTGCCCGGCCGGACCCTCGCCGCGGGCTTCGTAGTAGATGGCTTGCGTCAGGCAATCGAGATCGCTCTGGGCGCCGGAACGGAACGGCCGCGCGGCCGGGCCGGCGAGACTGGCCTTCAGCAGCTCGCCCGAGCGGGCGCCCTGGACGCGGATGGTTTGAGGAACGGACGCCGCGGCGATCGGCTGGGCGGCCGGCAACAGTTGGTCGGCGGCGGGAGCGGTGGCGCTCGGCCCGGCCTGCGCCAGACTGCCGCCAAGATAGGCGGCCGCCAGGATCAGGCCCACGGCCGATCCGGTCAAAGCGGCGCCCAACGCGGCGCGCGCGTTCTCACGCGTCGTGAAATCACTGAACAAGATGTCGTGCCCTATTCGGCGAGGCCCCTTTGGCCCCCGTCTCACATCGCCGTCCGGGACCGCCTCACGCAGGGCCCCGGGAGCGAGATCCGGCCGGTTCACGAGTGGCCGAATCCAATGGTTACGCGAAGCTTACTAGCTGCGCCGGCCGCGATTCGCAAGCATATGCTGCAATGCAGCGCAAGTTGAGGGGGCGCGGCCCCACCAGGATTCCCCTCAACCCTTTGTGAATACGGGCGTAATACGGCTCAGGTTGTTCTGCTATTTTCCTGTGGATCGCCGCCCGGAACTCAGCGGAAGCGGCGCCGTTTCTCTTGCCGAAGGAGACTCGAACCCATGAGAACGCTTCGCCTGCTCGGACTCGCCGCCCTGACCCTCGCCCTCTCGGCCTGCGGCCACAACATGGAACAGCGCGCCGCCACCGGCGCCATCGCCGGTGCCGTCGTCGCCGGCCCCGTCGGCGCGGTCGTCGGCGGCGCCGCCGGCGCGGCCGTCGACAAGGTCGACAAGGCCGACGGGCAGTAGCGCCTCTCGGCCGGGCCGCCCCGCCCCTCCCGTCTGAGGGAC
>CAMLRH010000302.1 GCA_946482375.1 uncultured Caulobacteraceae bacterium
GCAGGGCGACGACGGCTGCCGAGTGCGGCGTGCCGGCGACCAGCGCCATCTCGCCGGCCGGCTCGCCGGGGCGGATCACGCCCAGGAACTGCTGCTCCTGACCCTCCTCGCGGCGGAAGGCGCCGAGACGGCCGGCATGCAGGTAGTAGAGTTCGTCGGCGGGTTCTCCGGCCGCGTACAGCGTCGAGCCGCCGGGCAGGGAGAATTCGCGCGCGCCGCCGCTGTCGCGCTCCCGGGCGAAGAGGCGCGCAAGGGCGCTCAGGGTGTCGGCGTCGTCGGCCACGAGCGCCACCGTAACCCCCACGCCGAGTCTTCGCCACGTGGCGCGGCCCGGATGAAAGCGCTATTCGGTTGGCTGTCCCAGGAGAGCCGCCATGCCCAACCCCATCGCTGACCCCCTCGTCGAGAACGTCGACACCGACGCCGACAGCCCCCTGGTGCGTATCGAAGCGACGCCCGAGGGCGTAGCGACCGTCACGCTGAACAGCCCGCAGACGAAGAACGCCTTCGACGCCCAGGTCATCGCCGCGTTGCGTCAGGCCTTCGAGACCCTGCACGGCGCCGAGGGCGTGCGTGTCGTCTTCCTGCGTGGCGAGGGCGGGACCTTCAGCGCCGGCGCGAACCTGGACTGGATGGCGGCCGCGGCGGAGCTGAGCGAGGCCGACAACCGCGAGGACGCTATGGCGATGGCGGCCATGCTCAAGAGCCTGTGGGACATCCCGGCGCTGACCGTGGCGCTGGTCGAGGGCGGCGCGTTCGGCGGCGGCGCCGGACTGGCGGCGGCCTGCGACCTCGCCGTGGCGGTGGAGGGAACGCAGTTTTCCTTCTCCGAGGTGCGGCTGGGCCTGCTTGCGGCCACCATCAGCCCCTACGTCGTGCGCGCCATCGGGCCCCGGCATGCGCGGGCGCTGTTCGCCACCGGCCGGGTGTTCGACGCCGACCATGCCCAAGCGATCGGGCTCGTGAGCGAGGTCGTCCCGGCGAGCGGGTTGCAGGCGGTCAGGGATCGCATCGCGAAGGAGAGCATGGCCTGTGCGCCGGGCGCCGTGGAGGAATCGAAACGGCTGGTGGACGAGGTGTTCGGCCGCGAGATCGACCACGGGCTGATGGAGCTGACCGCGCGACGGATCGCCCATCGCCGCGTCAGCGACGAGGGCCGGGAGGGCGTGCGCGCCTTCCTCGACCGCCGCAAGCCGTCCTGGAACGCCTGATGGCGCTGCATCTGATCAAGCTGTGCGTCGGCGCGGATTCGGTCGAAGAGTTGCGCGCATGGCGGGCGGAACGGGCCAACCGCGGTATCGCGCCTATCGTCCCCACCCGCCATACGCCCAAGCGCGCCGCCGAGCTGCTCGAAGGCGGTTCGCTCTATTGGGTGATCAAGGGCGTCATCCTCGTCCGCCAGCAGATCGTCAGCATCACCACGCTGGATAGCGGCCCACAACCTTGCCGGATCGACCTCGGCCCCGAACTGATCCTGACCGCCCCGCAGCCGCGCCGCGCCTTCCAGGGCTGGCGCTATCTGGAACCCAGGGACGCCCCGCCCGACCTGCCCACCGGCGGCGACTTCGAGGCGCCACAGGAGCTGGCAAGGCAGCTGCGCGAGATCGGGGCCTGGTAGGCTAGACCGCCATGTTGTCGATGAGCCGCGTCTTGCCGAGCCAGGCGGCGACGAAGACGCGGGCGCCGGGGCCGGCCGGTCCGGGACCGAGGCGGTCCAGGGTCTCGCCGTCGCGGACCTCGAGGTAGTCGACCTCCCCGAAACCGGCGGCCTTCAGTTCGTCCACGCCTTGCGATTCAGCCTCACCGACGGGCTGCCCGGCGGCGACGGAGGCGGCGACCTTCTTAAGGGCGGCGGGGAGGGCGGAGGCGACCTTGCGGTGCTCTTCCGACAGGTAGGCGTTGCGGGAGGAGAGCGCCAGGCCGTCTTCGGCGCGCGCCGTGGGGCCGCCGACGATCTCCACCGGCAGGTCCAGATCGCGGACGAGGCGCTTGATGACCAGCAGCTGCTGGTAGTCCTTCTCGCCGAAGACGGCGATGTCGGGGGCGCACTGGGTGAGCAGCTTGGTGACCACGGTGGCCACGCCGCCGAAGTGGTGCGGGCGCGCCTGACCGTCCAGCGGTTCGGAGACGCCGGTGACGCTGACCGAGGTGGCGAAACCGTCCGGGTACATCTCGCTCACCGTCGGCGCGTAGAGAAGGTCGCAGCCCGCGCTTTCCAGAAGCTCGGCGTCGCGCGCCTCGGCCCGGGGATAGGCGTCGAAGTCCTCGTTGGGCGCGAACTGCGTCGGGTTGACGAAGATGCTGGCGACGACCCGGTCGGCGCGTGTCTTGGCCAGCCGCACCAGCGACAGGTGACCTTCGTGAAGCGCGCCCATGGTGGGGACCATGGCGACGCTCAGGCCCGCGGCCTTCCAAAGCGCGACCTGCGCCCGCAGGCCAACGACGGCGCGCAGTGTGGGGAACTCGCTCATGGCGGGCTTATGCCGCGCCAAGGCCGCTGTGGACAACCCGCGCCGCTTCGTTGACGGGCGGGCGCTCCCGGCGTCCCCTCGTAGCGTTAGTGAGTCGGGAGGTCTCGAATGGCCGGGGTGATCGTCATCGGCAACGAGAAGGGCGGGGCGGGGAAGTCCACCATCGCCGTGCACCTCGCCTGCGCGCTGCTGCACGGCGGCGCGAAGGTGGCGGTCTGCGACCTCGACCTGCGCCAGTCGTCGATGGCCCGCTTCTTCGCCAACCGCCGCGCCTGGGTGGCCGACGCCAAAGTCGAGCTGCCGATGCCGATCGACGCCCATGCGGCCGAGGACGGCGTGGCGCTGGCCAAGATGGATGTCGCCGAACAGCTGGCGAGGTTCGATGAGGCCTTCGCAAGGGCCGCCGAGGCCGACTTCCTGCTGATCGACACGCCCGGCGGCGACACGGCGGTGTCGCGCGCGGCCCATGCCCGGGCCGACCTCATCGTCACGCCGATGAACGACAGCTTCGTCGACTTCGACATGCTGGGCCACGTCGATCCGGTGACCCTCGAACTGCTCAAGCCCAGCCTCTATTCGGAGACGGTGTGGGAGGCGCGCAAGCAGCGGGCGCTTACCGGGCAGCGCCAGCCGCTCGACTGGGTGGTGCTGAGGAACCGCCTCGCCACCACGGAGGCCCGCAACCGCAGGCGGCTGGACGAACGGGTGGAGGCCCTTTCACGCCGAGTCGGCTTCCGCGTCGGGCCGGGGCTGCGGGACCGGGTGATCTATCGCGAGCTGTTCCCGTTCGGCCTGACCATCGCCGACCTGTCGCCGTCGGTGCGGCCGGTAGCGGTGTCGCTGAGCCACGTCGCGGCGCGGCAGGAGTTGCGCTCTCTCATGCACGCCCTTGGCCTTTCCGGCTGGCCGGGTGAAGAGTTGTCGGCCGCCTGACGCGGCGACGGAGCG
>CAMLRH010000303.1 GCA_946482375.1 uncultured Caulobacteraceae bacterium
ATCGTCCCCTTCATCGCCGAGACCGGCGGCCTGAACGGCATGTTCGTCGACACCACCGCGTTGAAGGAGCAGGTCATCGACGACGTGGTGCTCTCGGCTTTCGGGTCGGCCGGCCAGCGCTGCTCGGCGCTGCGGCTGCTTTTCCTGCCCAGAGACACCGCCGACGGCCTCATCGAAGGCATCGCCGGGGCCATGGACGCGCTGGTCGTGGGCGACCCAGCCGACCCCCGCACCGACGTCGGCCCGGTCATCGACGAGGACGCCCGCGCTAGCTTGAACTTCCACCTGGAACGCCTTGATAAGGAAGCGAAAGTCCTGCATCGGCTGGACGCGCCGAACCTGGGGACCTTCTTCGGACCTGTCCTCGCCGAGGTCTCCAGCGGCGGCTTCCTGGACCGGGAAGTTTTCGGCCCAATCCTTCACATTGTCCGCTACGATCCTGAAAACCTTGCCCAATCGGCCACCGAGCTGGCCGGCAAGGGTTATGGCCTCACCCTCGGCGTCCACTCCCGCATCGAGGCCTTCGCCGAGGAGGTCCGCCGCCTCGTTCCGGCGGGCAACGTCTATGTGAACCGCTCGATCATCGGCGCCGTCGTCGGCGTCCAGCCCTTCGGCGGCGAGGGCCTGTCGGGCACCGGTCCGAAGGCGGGTGGCCCCAATGCGCTATCCCGCTACTGCGTCGAGCGGGCGGTGTCGGTGAACATCACCGCCCAGGGCGGCGACCCGGCGCTCCTCAACCTGTAAAGGGCCGAAGCGCGTCTGAAGCTTCGCGCGCAAGCGCTTCAATCTGTTCGACTTCCACCCCGTCCGGCGTCAGCCACGTCCCGCCCACGCAGAGCACGTTCGGGCAAAGCAGAAACTCCGGCGCGTTCTTCAGCGTGATCCCGCCAGTCGGACAGAACCGCGCCATCGGATAGGGCCCGGCGAGGCTCTTCAGCGCCTGCGGCCCGCCGATGTGGGCGGGGAAGAACTTGAAGGCCGTGAACCCCGCCTCCAGCCCAAGCGCCAGTTCCGACGGCGTGTTCACCGCGCCCAGGTAGGGCACAGGACTCTCCCGCGCCGCCGCCCACAACCTCGGCGTCATGCCCGGCGAGACGATGAAGCCCGCGCCAGCCTCGACCGCCTTCTCCAGGTCGGCCGGCGACAGCACCGTCCCAGCGCCGACGATGGCCTCCGGAACCTCGGCGGCGATGGCGCGGATGGCGTCGAGCGCGGCAGGCGTGCGCAGCGTCACTTCGATCACCGGCACGCCGCCCTTCGCCAGCGCCCGCGCAATCGCCGGCGCCGTCTTCGCATCGGTCAACGTCGCGACGGAGATGATCGGCCCGGCGGTCAGGACTTCGTCGATGGTGGTCGGCTTCATGCGCCCTCTAACGGTCGTCGGCGTGCATATGCTCCAGCACATGCGACAGCCGCTCACCCAGATGCTTCTGCGCCGACTTTTCCATCGCGCGCGCCACCTCGGAGTCCACCGCCTGCATCACCAGGGGGCGCAGCCGCCAGATCAGGGCGGCCAGCCTCGGCGCCTCCTCGGCCGGCGGCAGGCTGTCCTTGCCGTAGGCGTCGAAGATGTGGCGCACCACCATCGCCACCAGCCCGTCGGCGATCTCCTCCGTGCGGCGGCGCAGTTCGGCGATCATCACCATCTGGTCGGTCAGCGGCACGCCTTCGCGCATCAAGGTCGCGGCGACGTTCAACAACTTCATCGACGGCACGACGAAGCCGTCGCCCTCGGGCCGGATCACGTCGAGCTGGATAGCCATCGACAGGTTCTTCGGGTCGGGCGCCTCGCCCAGAAGCTGCAGCATCTGCTCTGCCGAGAGCCGCGTCGGCTCCTCGTCGCTCCACGGACTCGTGACCGCCGCCTCCAGCCCGATCACGTCGCCGACGTTGTGGCCCTTCTCCCAAGCCTCGACCAACTCACCGACGTTGGCCAGCGTGTAGCCGCGCGACAGCAGCGAGCCGATGATCTTCAGCCGCGCCAGATGCGCGGGACCGTACAGCCCCACCCGCCCCTGTCGGCGCGGCGGCGGCAGGATGCCCCGCTCCTGATAGGCGCGGATGTTGCGCACGGTGGCCCCCGCCTCGCGCGCCAGCTCGTCGATGGTGAGCTCGACCTCTTCCGACATGCCCCGACTCGATAAACCGTTACATCGGCCAATGGTAAGGACTTGACTTGGGAATCCTAGGCGGTGAAGAATGTGCCATTGATCAATGGCAAGATAAGCCGCTGGAGGAAAGATCATGAGCGACATCGCCGCCCAGCAGGGCAAGCCGTGGGTCGACGCGAAGCGCTGGCTCTGGCTGCTCGGCCCGATCGTGCCCTTGCTGGTGCTGAACTCGCTCTGGAGCTTCTACTCGACGGGCGACACGCTCGCCCTCTTCCGCCCATGGCTGTTCGTCTACGTCATCATCCCGGCGCTGGACCTCATCTTCCGCACCGACAAGTCGAACCCGCCCGAGAGCGCGGTCCCGGCGCTGGAAGCCGACAACTATTACCGCGCCCTGGTCGTCGCCTTCGTGCCGATTCAGCTGTTCGTCACCGTCTGGGCCGCCTGGATCGTCGGGACCGAGAGCCTGAGCGCGCTGGAATACCTCGGCATGATCCTGGGCGTCGGCCTGCTCAACGGCATCGCCATCGTCGTCGCCCACGAGCTTGGCCACAAGGACGTGGAGTGGGAACGCCAGCTGGCCAAGATCACCCTGGCGCCGGTCGCCTACGGCCACTTCTTCGTCGAGCACAACCGCGGCCACCACGTCCGCGTCGCCACGCCGGAGGATCCAGCCAGCGCGCGGCTCGGCGAAAGCTTCTGGGCCTTCCTGCCGCGCACCGTCATCGGCAGCCTCGTCTCGGCCTGGGAGCTGGAAAAGGAGCGGCTGGCGAAGAAGGGTCTGCCCGTCTGGCACTGGCGTAACGAGAACCTCCAGGCCTGGGCGCAGACCGTGGTGCTGTTCGGCGCGCTGACCGCCTGGCTGGGCTGGATCGTGCTGCCCTTCCTCATCCTGCAGGCCGCCTACGGCGCCCACCTGCTCGAGGTCGTCAACTACATCGAGCACTATGGGCTGCTGCGCCAGAAGAACCCCAAGACCGGCCGCTACGTCCGCTGCTCGCCCGAGCACAGCTGGAACTCGAACCACGTCGTCACCAACCTCTTCCTCGACCAGCTGCAACGGCACAGCGATCACCACGCCAACCCGATGCGGCGCTACCAGGCGCTGCGCCACTTCGACGAAAGCCCGCAGCTGCCGAGCGGCTACGCCTCGATGCTGGTGCTGGCCTATGTCCCGCCGCTCTGGCGCTTCGTCATGGACAAACGGGTGCTCGCCCACTACGGCGGCGACGTCAGCAAGGCCAACCTGCAGCCGTCGCAGCGGGCG
>CAMLRH010000304.1 GCA_946482375.1 uncultured Caulobacteraceae bacterium
TGCTGGAGAAGATCGTCGCCGAGAACTGGTTCGAGGCGCGCGGCGTCGTCGGCCTCTGGCCGGCCAACGCCGACGGTGACGACATCGTGGTGTGGACCGACGAGACCCGCAACGTCGAGCGCGCGCGGTTCCTCAGCCTGCGCCAGCAGATGGCCAAGGGAGAGGGCAAGGCCAACGTCGCGCTCTCCGACTTCGTCGCGCCCATCGGTACGCCGGATTGGATCGGTGGATTTGCGGTGACCTCCGGCCACGGCGAACTCGAGATCGCCCAACGCTTCAAGGAGAAGGGCGACGACTATTCGGCGATCCTGTCGACGGCGCTGGCCGACCGGCTGGCGGAAGCGTTTGCCGAGGCCCTGCACCGGCGCGTGCGGACGGAGCTGTGGGCGTACGCGCCGGACGAGCCGTTCGACGTCGATGCGCTGATCGCCGAAAAGTACCAGGGCATCCGCCCGGCGGCCGGCTATCCGGCCCAGCCCGACCACACTGAAAAGCGGACGCTGTTCGACCTGCTGGAGGCGACCTCGGCGACTGGGATCGAACTGACCGAGAGCTTCGCCATGACGCCGCCGGCCTCGGTCAGCGGCCTCTACTTCAGCCACCCGCGGGCGCACTACTTCGGCGTCGGCAAGATCGACCGCGACCAGGTCGAGGACTACGCCCGCCGCAAAGGCTGGGACGTGGCCGTGGTCGAGCGCTGGCTGTCGCCGATCCTCAACTACGACCCCTCATCGAAGCAAGGCGAAGCAGCTTAGCTCCCTTCCCCCTGGATGGGGGGCGAACGCCGGGGATGGGGGTGGAAGAGATTCAGGATGTGGCGCGGCCTGCGTGAAGTCGGCAGGCGGCGCCACCCCCATCCCAAACCCTTCCCCCATTCAGGGGGAAGGGCTTACGGCCCGTCGTCGGCGTCGGTCTGCTCGGCGATGATGGCGTCGAGCGCGTCGGGCTGCGCGTCCGCGGCGGCTTCCTCTGCCTCCGGAGGAGGAGCGGCTTCCGCGTCCGCCGCGGGCTCGGCGGCGGCTTCGGGCGCCGGTTCGGCCGGAGCCTCTTCGGTCGCGGGGTTCTCGGCGGCGGGCGTTTCCGCCTGCATGTTGTAGCTGATCGCCTGGCCGAGCAGCGCCGACTTCGCCTCCAGCGACTGGGCGGTGGTGGCGCAGCGGTCGGGCAGGCCCCAGCTCATCCATTCGCGGGCGAGAAATTTGGGGTCGGCGAACTTGGAGCCGGTCCAGGTCGCCTCGCCCTTGCGGATGGCGGCGACGCCGGTCTCCTGAAGCGGCTTTAGCGAAGCCTTCTCGGCCGCCTCCATGGCGCCGCGGAAGAGGGCGAGCTGCTTCTTCCCTTCGTCTCGCTGGGCGGCGTAGCTGGCGATGTCCTCGTCGGCCTCGGCGGGCGAGCCGGCCCACTGGCGCTCGATCCGCTCCACCTCGGGCATGGCGACATCGTAGAGGCCCATGTGGGCGCCGAGCGCGCCGTAGCACCAGGCCACCAGCTCGTACTCGGTGGCGGGTTCGCTTTGGGCCGGAGCCGCTACGACGGCGGGCGTCGCGGTGGCGATGGCCTCGTCCGGCTCGGCGGCGAAGAGGGCGAAGGCGAGGAGAAGGGCAGGCGCCATGCGTAATCCTTGTTTGTACCGTCAGGCCGCCGGACCGTAGCCCCCGCCCCCAGGGGTCTCGATCTCGACGACGTCGCCGGGCTGCACCTCGATCGAGAAACAGCCGTCGAGGACTCTTACCGCGCCATCGGCCGTAATCAAACGCTGGCGGCCGGGAAGGGCGGGGCCGCCGCCCGCGATCCCCTGCGGAGCGTGCTCGCGGCGGGTCGAGAGCAACGCCGCCTCCATGGGCGCGAGGAAGCGGACGCGCCGGGTCGTGCCCTCGCCGCCGGGGTGGGCGCCGTGTCCGCCCGAGCCATGGCGCACGGCAAACGCCTCCACCCGCACCGGGAAGCGCCGCTCGAGGATTTCCGGGTCGGTCAGCCGCGAGTTGGTCATGTGGGTGTGGATGGCGCCCGTCCCCGGCGCATCGGCCGTCGCGCCCGAGCCGCCGCAGATGGTCTCGTAATATTGGGTCGTGGCGTCTCCGAAGGTGAAGTTGTTCATCGAGCCCTGCGCGTTGGACATGACGCCGAGCGCCGCATAGAGGGCGTCGACGACGTGCTGGCTGGTCTCGACGTTGCCCGCGACGACGGCGGCGGGCGGCTCGGGGTCGAGCATGGAGCGGTGGCGGGTGGCGATCTTCAGGGGTTTAAGGCAGCCGGCGTTCAGCGGGATGTCGTCGTCCACCAGCGTGCGGAAGACATAGAGCGCCGCGGCGTCGACGATCGCCGAGGGGGCGTTGAAGTTGCTCGCCAGCTGTCTGGCCGAGGCGGTGAAGTCGAGCGTCGCCTCCCCCGCCTCGTAGTCGACGGTGATGGTGACGGCGATCTCGCCGCCGCCGTCTATCGGCGCGCGCGCCTCGCCGTCCGACAGGCGACCGATGGCCCGTTTCACCGCGGCCTCGGCATTGTCCTGCACGAAGGTCATGTAGCGGGCGACGGTGTCGGCGCCGTAAGCCTCGATCATGCCGGCGACGGCCGAAGCGCCGGCCTGGCAGGCGGCGATCTGGGCCTTCAGGTCGGCCACGTTGCGGTCCGGCGACCGAGCGGGCCAGCGGCCGGAGGCGAGGGCGGTGCACGTTTCGTCCTCCAGGAACCGGCCATTCCGCATGATCGGCAGCGCGTCGAGCAGGACACCTTCTTCCTCGATGGTCTTCGAGAACGGCGGCATCGAGCCGGGCTGCACGCCACCGACGTCCGCATGGTGCCCGCGCGCGGCGACGTAGAAGGCGGGCTCGGCCGCCTCGTCCATGAACACCGGCATCACGACCGTGATGTCGGGCAGGTGGGTGCCACCGAAGTAGGGGTTGTTCAGCGCGAACGCCTCGCCGGGGTTGAGCGTCGGATGGCGCGCCTTCACCGCCCGGACGGACGCCCCCATCGACCCCAGATGCACCGGCATATGCGGCGCGTTCGCCACCAGCCCGCCATCGGCGTCGAACAGCGCGCAGGAGAAGTCGAGCCGCTCCTTGATGTTGACCGAATGCGCCGTGCGTTCCAGCGCCGCCCCCATGGCCTCGGCCACCCCCATGAAACGGCGGTTGAAGAGTTCGAGCGTCACCGGGTCGGGCTTGTCGGCGGCGATGGTCTGCGTGGTGAGCGGCGTCACGCGTGTGAGCCGGATCAGTCCGTCGGCCTCGCGGGTCGCGCGCCAACCCTCTGCCACCGCGATCTGCGTGTCGCCGCGCACGATCAGGGCGGGGCCGTCGATGGTGGTGAGATGGTCCGCCACTAAAGCCCTTCCCCCTGGATGGGGGAAGGGTTGGGATGGGGGTGGG
>CAMLRH010000305.1 GCA_946482375.1 uncultured Caulobacteraceae bacterium
CGTCGCACATGGCCGGCACGCCGCCGGCGAACTGGGCGGTGGCGCCGACCTCGCGCGCGGCTTCCTTGATGAGGGCGGGAAAGCGCTCCAGCGGCTGGTGGGCGCTCAGCATGTCGTTGTAGGCGCTGACGATGCCGAGGTTCGGCGCGTCGGGGTCGAGGACCCTGAGCTTGTCGGCGGCCGGCTGGGCGGCGAAGGCGTGGGCCCAGTTGGCGCAGGAGAGCTTGGCGCGGCCGGGGCCGGCGTCCCTCGCGGCCTCGATCCGGGTGAGGTAGGCGGCGCGGGTCTGCCGGCTGCGCTCGGCGATGCGGGCGGTGACTTCGGTAACGACGGGGTTCATGGGCATGCCCCTTCAGATAGGCGCTCAGGCGCTCCAGAGGACCCTGACGGGCGCTTTCGTACGAGCGAGCAGGACGTGGACGGGCAGATCGGAACCTTCCTCGAGCACCCGCCGCTTGGCTTCGCCGGAGACGAGCAGGACCATCAGGCGCCGGGGCTCCAGCGCTTGCAGGGTGAGGCTGATCCTCGGCTGCGGCGCGCCGCGGGGGACGCCGACGGCGAGTCCTTGGGCGTCCACGGGACCGCCGGGAAACAGCGAGGCGACGTGACCGTCCTCTCCCATGCCGAGTAGGACGGCGTCGGCCGGCAGGATGTGGTCCAGCAGGCCGGAAACCTCACCGACGGCGTCGCCGGGTGTAGCGTGGGCGGTCTTGAGCGGCACAAAGGTCGCGGTCGCGCCGCGCTCGACGAAGAGGCGATCGCGGACCAGCCGCTCGTTGGACTCCTGGGAATGCGGGTCGACCCAACGTTCGTCGGTGAGGGTGACGCGGACCTTCTCCCAGGGCAGGTCGGCGCGGGCGAGTTCGTCATAGACCGGGCCCGGCGTGCGGCCGCCCGTGGCGATGAAGGTCGCCGCGCCGCGTTTCAGGACGGCGTCGCGCAGGGCGCCGGCGATCGCCTCGGCGGCTTCCTCGGCGGCTTCCCTTGCCGATCCAAAGGATTCCACGACCACACCCATCACCCGATCTCCCCGGCGAAGGGCGGGGTCCAGGTAAAGCCCGCCAACCTCTCGGGGTGAATCTGGGCCCCGGCCTTCGCCGGGGTAATCGGAATCATGTGGAGCCTAGCCATTCCACGCCCGGCCGGTGCGCTCGATGAGCGCGAAGGCGCCGGCCGGTCCCCAGGACCCGGCGGGATAGGGCTTGGGCGCCATACCGGCTTCAGTCCAGGCCGCCTCGACCTGATCGACCCAGCGCCAGGCCTCTTCGACCTCGTCGCGACGGACGAAGAGCGTGGAGTCGCCCCGGAAGACATCGAGCAGCAGTCGCTCGTAGGCGATGCGGCGGCGACCGCCCTCCTCGCCCAGCGCACGCGCCAGGCTCAGCGACAGCGGCAAGGGCTGCAGGCGCATGGAGTCCTGGGTCAGGCCGGGGCGCTTGTTCATCAGGGTCAGCGAGATGTCCTCGTTCGGCTGCAACTCGATGACCAGACGGTTGGCGACCAGATCCTGTTCCGCCGCGCCGCCGAAGATCGAGTGCGGCACCGGCTTGAACTGAATGACGATCTCGGTGCGGCGCTCGGGCATGCGCTTGCCCGTACGCAGGAAGAAGGGCGTGCCGGCCCAGCGCCAGTTGTCGATGTGGGCGGTTATGGCGGCGAAGGTCTCCGTGCCGCTCGACCGCCCGACCTCGTCGGCATATCCGGCGGCTGGCTGGCCCTCGACGGAGCCCGCCGTGTACTGGCCACGGACGGTGTTGTTGAGCACCTCGGCGCGGGTGACGGGCCGCAGCGAGCGCAGCACCTTGACCTTCTCGTTGCGCACGGCGTCGGGGTTCATGTCCGACGGCGGCTCCATGGCCACGAAGCAGAGCAGCTGCAGCATGTGGTTCTGCAGCATGTCGCGCAGCGCGCCGTACTCGTCGTAGTAGGGCCAGCGCTCGCCCACGCCTTGGGTCTCGGCCACGGTGATCTGGACGTGGTCGATGGTCAGGTTGGTCCACAGCGGCTCGAAGAGCGTGTTGGCGAAGCGGAGCGCGATCAGGTTCTGGACCGTCTCCTTGCCGAGATAGTGGTCGATGCGGAAGACCTGCTCCTCCGGCGCCGCCTCGGCCAGGATGGCGTTGATGGCCTGCGAGCTTTCCAGGTCGTGGCCGATGGGCTTTTCGAGCACCAGCCGGGTGTTCGGCCCGGTCAGGCCGGCGGCGGTCAGCTCACGGCAGGCGGGTCCGAAGATGCTGGGCGAAACGGCGAAGTAGACGACAAGCAGGCCGTGGTCGCCGATCTGGGCGGCCAGCCTTTGCGCACCTTCGGGCTGGGTGACGTCGGCCGGGCAGTAGTCGAGGCGGGGCGCCAGCCCTTCCCAGGCGTCCGCCTCGAACTGACCGCGCTTTTCCAGCGCCGCCTTCACCTCGGCGCGGTAGCTGTCGGCGTCGCCCTGCGCGCGGCCCACGGCGATGACGCGCAGGCCCTTCGGAAGTACGCCGTCGGCTTCAAGGTTGGACAGCGAGGGCAGCAGCATCCGCAGCGCCAGGTCGCCGGCGCCGCCAAGGATGACGAGAACGGGAGGTGCGGTCTCGGGCATGGCCCTTCGTTTCAGCGTGGCCGCACGGAGTCAACGTAGGGCGTCCCGCCGGGGTTCAGGTCCCAGGGTCGATGGCGAAGACGGAGGCGGGGTGCCGCTCGTCCCGCCCGGCGCCGATCAGCGTCCAGCCGCCGCGCTCGAACAGCGAAGCCGCCGTGGCGGTGGCGGCATGGAGACGGGGGACGCCAAGCTCGCGGGCGGTATCGACGGCGGCGCTCACGAGGCGCACGCCAAGCCCCTTGCGCCGACGCCGGGGCTCGACCCAGAGCCCGATCAGCCAGGGCGAGAGATGGGCGTGGCTGGCGATGGAGAGTTCGGCCAATGCCACGGCGCCGACGGGCGTGTCCCCTTCCACCGCGACGAGGCCGATGGGCAGGCGGTCTGTCCGCAGACGTTCGGTCAGGTCGGCGGCGGCGTCCCCGGGGCCAGCCGGGCCGTACCAGTCCGGCCACTCGGCCTCGTAGCCCCGCGCGAGTTGCGGCAGCAGGTGGGGCCGGTCGGCGAGGCGGACGATCTCCATGCCGGCTCCCTAAAGCAAAAAGCCCCGGATTTCTCCGGGGCTCTTTTCTCCCTCCCCCTTGTGGGGAGGGTGGCTGGCGAAGCCAGGCGGGTGGGGGGGTGTCGAGACTCCCCCACCCGACCGCTTGCGCGGTCTTCCCTCCCCATGAAGGGGAGGGAGAACTCCGCTACTCGACGATCTTTGCGACGACGCCGGCGCCGACGGTGCGGCCGCCTTCGCGGATGGCGAAGCGCAGGCCCTGGT
>CAMLRH010000306.1 GCA_946482375.1 uncultured Caulobacteraceae bacterium
AGAAATCGGCGAAGCGGTTGAAGGCCACGTCCGGCGACCCCGTCGCCTGGGCGGCGTCGAGCAGGCGGGGCGCGAGCCGTGTGAACAGCTCGCGTCCCCGCTCGGTGCGGGTGGCGGCGATGCGGCCGTGGTGCCAGCCGCGAATGGTCTGCGAGATACGCTCCGGGCTCGGAAAGCCCATCCGCTTCAGCGTCGCCAAGGTCGCGGGATCGTCCTCGACGCCCGTGAAGATCAGGCTGCCGAACCGCGACGACAGCTGCTCCTCGCCCTTGAACAGCTCGCCGTAGCGGGTGTTCACGCCCTTAAGCAGCTTGCCGACGGTCGCGTCGAAACTGCGCAGGCTGTCGTCCCCCCACAACGCCGCCACGCGCTTGCGGTCGCCGTCGGACTCCGGCAGCCGGTGCGTCTGCTCGTCGGCCAGCATCTGCACCCGGTGCTCCAGCGCCCGCAGGTCCGCGTAGGCCGCCACCAGATATTCCATCGTCTCGTCATCAACGTGCCCGGCCACGTTCAGCGCCCGCAGCGCATCGACCGTTCGCGGCGAACGCAGCTCGGGATGGCGCCCGCCCAAAATCAGCTGCTGGGTCTGGGCGTAGAACTCGATCTCGCGGATGCCCCCGCGGCCGAGCTTGAGGTCGGCGCCCTTGGCTTCCAGCCGCTCGTCGACCTTGTGGACGTGGATCTGGCGTTTGATCGAGTGGATGTCGGCGATGGCCGCGAAGTCGAGGTGCTTGCGCCAGATGAAGGGCTGCAGCTCGGCCAGGAAATCCTCGCCGCGCGGGATGTCACCCGCCGCGGCGCGGGCCTTGATGAAGGCCGCCCGCTCCCAGTTCTGGCCGACGCTCTCGTAGTATTCGAACGCCGCTGGGACCGGCACAGCGGGCTGGGTCGAGGCCGGGTCGGGCCGCAGCCTCAGGTCCACGCGGAAGACGTAACCGTCCTCCGTCCTGTCCTGCAGCATGCCCGCGACGACCTGCGTGATCCGCACCGCGACCGCCGCAGACTCCGCGCCGTCGGCCAGCGGCAAGGCGTCGGGCTCGTAAAAGACGGTGATGTCGATGTCGCTGGAGTAGTTGAGTTCGAAGGCCCCATGCTTGCCCATGGCGACGCAGAACAGCCCCGGGATCGGCCCCGACTCGCCGTCGCCCACCTGCGTCAGACGGCCACGATCCACCTCCGACCGCGCCGCGTGAACCAGCGCCGCCTTCAGCGCCGCATCCGCAAACCGGCTGAGCGCGCCGGTCACCTGATCGAGGTCCCAGACACCGCCGAGGTCGCACAGCGCCGTCAGCAGATGCAGGTCGGCCTTCAGCTCCCGCAGTCGCCGCCGCGCCTCGTCCCTTTCTGCGTCACCCTGCGCCAGGGCGTCGGCTATCAACGCCTCCAGCCGCGCCTCAGGCTCGCCGCCAAGCGTCTGCGCCAACGCCTCGGGCCTGCGCCGCGCCAGCCCGGCCAGATAAGGCGAGGCCCCAAACATCGGCGCCAGAGCCTCCCAGCCGGGAATCTCGACGCTTTCGGCGAGGACTTCCCGCGTCCTCTCCGCCGCCTTGGCGTCGATCACGGGTCCGCAGGGCTTGAGAAAATGGGAAAGTTTCATTGCGTCCTTCGACACGGCGCTACGCGCCTGCTCAGGATGACTAAGGCAGAGGACTCCACAAACCTAGTCATGGTGAGCAGCCCCGCAGGGGCGTGTCGAACCACGCATGGCGCTCAAACCGCCTCCACCCGCGGCAGCACGAAGGCGACGCGCAGGCCAGGGCCCTGGTTGTCGAAGGCGCCGGGGCCTTCGTCGAGTTCGAGCCGCCCCCCGTGGGCTTCGGCCACCGCCGCCACGAGCGACAGGCCGAGCCCCGAACCCGGCTCGTTGCGGCTGTTCTCAAGGCGCACGAAGCGCTGGACGACGCGGACGCGATCGGCTTCCGGCACGCCCGGCCCGGTGTCGGTGACGGAGAACTCGATCTCGCCGCTGGAGCGCCGCCGGGCGCGCAGCATCACCGCGCCGCCTTCGGGCGTGTACTTCACGGCGTTGTCGAGGATGTTGGCCAGCGCCTGAGCGATGAACTCGCGGTTGCCCTTCACCTGCAGCGCGGGCGTGATCTCGGCCTTGAAGTCGAGATCCTTCTCCTCGCACAGCGGCTCGTAGAGTTCGGCGATGTCGGCGGCCAGCTCGCCGGGGTCGAAGAGGCTCTGGTTGGGAGCCTGCCCAGCCGCCTGCAGCCTGGCGATCGCCAGCACGGCGTTGAAGGTGTTGAGCACCCCGTCGGCATCCTCCAGCGCCTGCTCCAGCGCCTTGCGCGGATCGCCCGTGCCGTTCTCGGCCTCGATCAGCGCCACCTCCAGCCTGGCCTTCAGCCGCGTCAGCGGCGAGCGCAGGTCGTGGGCGATGGCGTCTCCGGCATGCCGCAGCCCGCCCATCGAACGCTCCAGCCGGTCGAGCATCTCGTTCAGGCCCTGCGCCAGCTCGTCGTATTCGTCGCGCGTCCCCCGCACATGCGCGCGCACATGCAGGTCGCCGCCGACCACCGCCGAGACGGTTTCGGACAGCCCCGCCATCTGCCGCGAGACGTTGCGGCTGACCAGCACGCCGCCGAAGAGGCCGAGCAGGATGACCAGCGCGCCGGCCCCCCACAGGGCCCGCACGATCCGGCGGACATAGGCCTCGGACTCGCCGACATCGGAGCCGACGAACAGGATTTCGCCGCCCGGCAGCCGTTCCTGCAGGCCCCGCGCCGGACGCTTGATCTCGGCGCCGTCGGGATCGGTCTCGGTGACCTGGAAACTCGCCCAGGTGCCTTCCTCGTCGGTGAAGTCGTCGACCGGGCTTTCCTCGATGGAGCCGGTGATCCGCTCCCCCTCCTTGTCCATCAGGAGGTAGAGGAACGGCCGCTCGCCGGCCGCCCGTCCGATGAGGGTCTGGTTCAGGGCGTTGACGCCGCCCAGCCGGTACGCGGCCTCCAGCGAGGCCATCTCGGCGGTGATCTCCGCGTCGGCCCGGCGGTTCACCTCGCCCGCCGTGGCCACGTAGATGTAGGCGAGGAAGGCCGCCGCCGCCGCCGCGAACAGCGCCAGGAACAGCAGCGTCAGCCGAAACGGCGTCGTGCGGAAAGTCCGCGGCAGGCGAAGCCGCCCGGCCACTCCTCAGGCGTCCAGGCGATAGCCCGCGCCGCGCACCGTCTGGAGCATCGGCCGGTCGAAGCCCTTGTCGATCTTGGAGCGCAGTCGCGAGATGTGGACGTCGATGACGTTGGTCTGCGGGTCGAAGTGGTACTCCCAGACCTTCTCCAGCAGCATGGTCCGCGTCACCGACTGGCCCGCGTGGCGCATCATGAATTCCAGCA
>CAMLRH010000307.1 GCA_946482375.1 uncultured Caulobacteraceae bacterium
GTGTGACCCCAGCGACCATCTTGGTCCCGTAGGCGACGGCCTGTTCGGTGTGGAAGGTCCCCTGGCTGCCGGTGATGCCCTGGCAGATGACCTTGGTTTGGGAGCCGATCAGAATGGACATGGTCTTCAAGCGGCTCCACGCACGGCGGCGACGATCTTCTCGGCGCCGTCGGAAAGGTCGTTGGCGGCGATGACGTTCAGACCGCTCTCGCTGATGATTTTCTTGCCGAGTTCGACGTTGGTGCCTTCGAGGCGCACCACCAGCGGCACCTTGAGGCCGACTTCCTTCACCGCGGCGATGACGCCCTCGGCGATGATGTCGCAGCGCATGATGCCGCCGAAGATGTTGACCAGGATGCCCTTCACGTTGGGGTCGGCGGTGATGATCTTGAAGGCCGCCGTCACCTTCTCCTTCGAGGCGCCGCCGCCGACGTCGAGGAAGTTGGCCGGCTCGGCGCCGTAGAGCTTGATGATGTCCATGGTCGCCATGGCCAGGCCCGCGCCGTTGACCATGCAGCCGATCTCGCCGTCGAGGGCGATGTAGGAGAGGTCGTACTTCGACGCCTCGATCTCCTTCTCGTCCTCCTCGGTCTCATCGCGCAGGGCGACGACGTCCGGGTGGCGGAAGAGGGCGTTGCTGTCGAACGACACCTTGGCGTCCAGTACCCGCAGGTGCTCGTCACCGGTGACGATCAGCGGGTTGATCTCCAGCATGCTCATGTCCTTGGCCATGAAGGCCGCATAGAGCTGCGGGAGCAGGGCGGCGGCTTCCTTGGCGAGACCCCCGGTCAGGCCGAGCGCCTTGGCCAGCGTGCGGCCGTGGTGCGGGAAGACGCCGGTCGCCGGGTCGATCGAGAAGGTGACGATCTTCTCGGGCGTGTCGTGCGCCACTTCCTCGATGTCCATGCCGCCTTCGGTGGAGGCCACGACCGAGACCCGGCTCGTTTCGCGGTCGACCAGCAGCGACAGGTAGAATTCTTTCGCAATGTCGGCGCCTTCCTCGATGTAGAGGCGGTTCACCTGCTTGCCCTTCGGGCCGGTCTGGTGCGTTACGAGCACCCGGCCCAGCATCTCCTCGGCGTTCTTGCGAACATCCTCGACGGACTTGACGACGCGGACGCCACCCTTGGCGTCGGCGCCGAGGCCCTCAAAGCGGCCCTTGCCGCGGCCGCCGGCGTGGATCTGCGATTTCACCACGAAGACGGGCGTGCCCAGCTTCTCCGCCGCGCTGGCGGCCTCGTCGGGCGTGTAGGCGGCAAAGCCGCGCGGGACAGGGACGCCGAACTCGGAGAGTACGGCCTTAGCTTGATGCTCGTGGATGTTCATCGAGGGTCCGGTGGGGAGGACTTGGGGAGGGGCGCGGCAAAGCGCGCGGGGCGTTATAGGCGCCGCTCTCTCGGGGCGCAACCGCTGCCCTTGGGTCAGTTTCGCTCCCGGCCGACGATGACCTCGAAACCGGCGGCGCAGTAGGCGTAGAGCCGCCTGCGCACCGCCTCCAGATCGTTCGAGCGACAGAGGCCGTTGGAGAGTTGGTCGATGCGGCCCGTTTCGGACAGGGCCAGCATCATCGAGCCGGTGAGGAATTGGTAGCACCAGTAGAGGTCGGTCAGTTCCGCCCGCGGCATCGCCCGCTTCAGCGTGTCGACCAGCTTGTGGACGGCGGGGTCGAAGAAGCGGTGCATCGTTTCCCCGCCCCAGGCGGGCGTGTTGTTCACCTGGGCGACCAGCGCGAAGTAGTTCTTCCAGCCCTGGCCGCCGTGGATCGAGCGCTCGATCAGCGGGTCGATGAAGGCGGCGATGACGCCCTCGGCGGTCATGCGCCCCGGGTTGGCGGCCTCGTAAGCCGCCACGGACTCGGCGCGCTCCTGGTTCACCACCTCGGCGCGGCGCAGGAAGACGGCGTCGAACAGCTCGCGCTTGGCGCCGAAGTAGTAGTGGATCAGCGCCGTATCGACGCCGGCCTCGGCCGCCACCTGCCGGGTGGTGACGCCGTAGAAGCCGTGCCGGGCGAAGAGACCCTCCGCGGCGTCGAGGATGACCTGCTTGAGGTCGACGCCCGCTCCCTTCGACGGTCGCCCCCTGCCGCCGGTCCGCGACTTCGTCATCGCCGCCGCGCGCGCCAAGCCTCACGGCTCTGGCCCCAGATGTCGATGGGATAGTCCTCGAACGGCGGCGGCATGCGGCCGGGTCCGCGGTTCGTCGAGCCCAGCCGCTCGGCCACCTTCTGCGAGGGGGTGTTGGCCGGGTCGATGCAGTGGATGACGTCAGTCCAGCCGAGTTCGTCGAAGGCCCAGTCGATGGCGGCGGTGGCGGCTTCCACGGCGTAACCCTTGCCCCAGAACTCGGGCAGCAGGCCCCAGCCCACCTCCGTGCCTGGCCAGCCCTCCGGCTGCCAGGGCCCGATGCGGCCAACCCATTTGCCGGTGTCGCGCTCGATCACCGAGAACATGCCGTAGCCGAGCAGCACCCACGATCCGGCCATCGAGGCCATGCCGCGCCAGGCGGCCGGGCGCTCCTGCGGGCCGCCGATGAAGCGCGAGGCCTCCTCGTCGGCCATCAGCGCCGCCCAGCCGTCGAGATCCTCCTGCCTGGTCGGCCGCAGGATCAGGCGCTCGGTGGTCACGGTGGGGACGCTCATCACATCACCATGCGGGCCGACCTTCGCCGTTGCAACCGCGCTGGGGTTGGCCTGTTGTCATGCCATGGCGAGCGACGCCTTCCCTGAACGGTCCGACGGGCCAGAGCGGCCACCGCCGCGAGGCCGGCCCGGCGAACGGATGATCGTGCGCGGCATCGCGGTCGCACTGGCGCTGGGCCTCGTCGGCGGCCTCGTCATGCGGCCGAACCTGGAAGACCAGCAGCCTGCCCAGCAGGCGGCCGTGCGCAAGGCCGAGATCCCGCGCGAGCCCGAGAATCTCGAGATCAGGGTAACGCCGCCCCCGCCGCAGCCGGTGACGCCGATCCCCGCTGTCGCGCCCGTCGAGCCCATCTTGCCCGCGCCGCGCCCTGTCACGCCCGCCGATCAGCCGCGCGCGGCGAACCCGTCCGACCGCGAACCCACGCCCAGACAGCGGGCCCGGCCGAGTTTCAACTGCCGCTTCGCCCGCAGCCCGTCGGAACGAATGGTCTGTGTCGACCCAAGCCTCGCCGCCGCCGACCGCAGGCTCGCCCGCGCCTATCGCGAGGCCATCGGCGCCGGCATCCCGGAGCGCGTGCTGCGCCGCCAGCAGGACGTCTGGCTCGGGGCGCGAGAATCCGCCGCCCGCTATGGCCCCTAGGCCGTGCCCGGGGCGATGTCGCGCCGATCGCCC
>CAMLRH010000308.1 GCA_946482375.1 uncultured Caulobacteraceae bacterium
CGCCGGGCAACCACGGCCTGCCGTTCGGGCCGCACCCGCATCGCGGCTTCGAGACGGTGACCTTCATCCTCGAAGGCGAACTCGCCCACCTCGACAGTGGCGGGCACGAGAGCATCATCGAGACGGGCGGGGTGCAGTGGATGACGGCGGGGTCCGGCCTGGTGCACGCCGAGCTGTCGCCGGCCGACTTCAAGCGGAAAGGTGGGCCGCTCGAAATACTTCAGCTTTGGGTTAACCTTCCCGCGCGGCTGAAAATGACCGCGCCCGCCTACACCGGCCTGCAGCGCGGCGACATTCCCGCCGTCGACCTCGGCGGCGCGATGCTGAACCTGATCGCCGGCGAGTTCGGCGAGGCCGAGGGGCCGGTCGCCTGGCTGCTGCACGGCTTCATGTCGACCGTGGAGTTCGACGAGCCGGGCGTCGCCGTCACCCTGCCGGCGCCGAAGGGCCACAACGTCTTCCTCTATGTCGTGCGCGGGCGCCTGCGGATCGGCGGCGAACTCGTCCGCCCGCATCACCTTGTCGAGCTCAACGACGACGGCGACAGCGTCGACATCGAGGCGCTCGACGAGGCGATGATCGTCTTCGGCCACGCCGCGCCGCTGGGCGAGCCGGTCGTCGCCCACGGCCCGTTCGTGATGAACACCCGCGAGGAGATCGCCCAGGCCGTCGCCGACTATCAGGCCGGCAAGTTCGGCCAGGTTTCAGCCCACTAGTCGATCCAGGCGCAGCCCTCGAATCCGGCGATGAAGTCCGGCCCGAACACTCGCGACGGCGTCTGGAAGCCTGGCTTGCCTTCGCCCGCCAGCACCCGCTTGACGATCTCCAGCGAGGTCAGCGCGGTCAGGGTATAGCCCTCCGGCGTCGTCAGCTTTGCCACGGCCTTTTCGCCCTTGGCGTTGACCGCCTCGCCGATGAGGACGGCGCGGCCCTCGGCGCGTTCGGCGTCGGTGGGGCCGGGCGGCATGCGGTCGACGGACCACTTGAGGATCGCCTGCATGGGCGCCGTGCTCAGGAACCAGCGCATGAAGCCGCTGAGGCGGCTCATCTGCTCCATCTGCGGCATGGTCTCGAAATAGACGGTGATGTCCGGGACGCCAGTCGAATAGTAGGCCGTCGACACATCGCCCCAGCCGACGCCGATGCCCGGGCGGGGGCCCTTGCCGAAGTCGAAGTCGCGGCGCGGCGGCGGCCAGATGGCCTCGATGCGGCTGTCGCGGCGCACCCGCACCGGGTTGCCGACGGCCTCCAGGCTCGACTTGATGGTGCCGCGCGAGGCCTTCTCCATGCCGCCGATGGCGAGCGTCAACTCGGTGGGATTCTTAACCTTCGAGGCAACTTTCGCGGCCAGGCAGTCGCTCGGCACCACGTCGAAGCCGACGCCGGGCATAAGCATGACCCCGGACGCCGCCGCCTCGTTGGAGCGCGACGCCAGCGCCTCGATCACGGCGATCTCGCCGGTGATGTCGAGGTAGTGGGCCTTGTTGCGAATGCAGGCGTCGGCCATCTGCCGCGAGGTGGCGGAGAAGGGCCCGGCGATGTGCAGGACGACCTCGATACCATTCAGGATCTTGTCCAGCGCGGCGGCGTCGTCGATGTCGGCGACGCGCCACTCGAAGCCCAGCGGGTCGGCCACCGCCCGCACCTTGGCTTCGTTGCGGCCGGCGAGGATCGGCGTCATGCCGATCTCCTTCGCCCGCCTGGCGACCAGCTGGCCGGTGTAGCCGGTGGCCCCGTAAATCAGCACGCCCCCCATGTCGTCCTCCTAGTGGTCCCAGATGGACCGGAATTCCGCCCCCGCGTTCAGCAGCTGGAACGGCGCCTTCTTGTCGATGTGGCCGATGAGGCCGCGATAGACCGAGTAGCCGACCAGCTCCTGCAGGCGGGGCTCAAAGGTCTTCACCAGCTCGGGCTTGAGGCCCAGCTGCTGGTTCTCCTGCTGGCGGATGTAGCCGGCGCAGTAGTTCATGGCGATGCCGGTGCGCCGCTTGTCGGTCTTGTTCGCCCCGCCGCCGTGCCACAGCGCTCCGTCCCAGATCAGCACCGAGCCCTTGGCCATCTCGGCCGGAATGGACTCGTAGTCGCCGCCGTAATCCGGATTGGGCTTGCGATGGCTGCCGGGGACGAGACGCGTCGCGCCGTTGGCCTCGGTGAAGTCGGTCAGCGCCCACATCGAGTTGCAGACGATCGGCCGGTGCGGCTTCTCCAGCGGGATGACCATGTCGTCGGCATGGATCGGTTGGGCGATCTCGCCGGCGTCGATGGCGATGGAGGAGAGCGAGGAGATCAGGCAGCCGGGATCGAGCACGCCGTCGATCACTGGCAGCACGTTCGGATGCGTCGGAACCC
This sequence comes from uncultured Caulobacteraceae bacterium, assembly GCA_946482375.1. Next base: position 2,350 of record CAMLRH010000308.1, read on the forward strand.
GCGTGAACGGCTCGCCATAGGCCAGCAGGTTGTAGATGCGGACGGTTTTGTGGCCCTCGAAGCTGTTCATCGCGGGCTTGGCGTCGAGGTTGCGTTCGAGGCGGTCGAGGGCCTCATTCAGGGCGTCGATCAGGTCCGCCTCGATGGCGTTCTCGACGATGGTGAAGCCGTCGCGCTTTACGGCCTCGAGATGCTTGGTCCGCGCGGCGTCATCCATAGGCGGCGGCCTTCCAGCTGGTGAACCGCGTGGCGGCCTCGTCGGCGGAGACCCGCGGCTCATAGGTGCGGTCGTAGGCCGGGAAGCCCGCGACCTCGTCCGCGCCCAGCAATCCTACACCCCGCGCGGCGCAAATGGCGGCCCCGGCGGCGGTCGCTTCGCGGAGCGCATGCCGCGCCACCGGAATGCCCAGCATGTCGGCCTGCGCCTGCATCAGGGTGTCGGAGTTGGTCATGCCGCCGTCGACCCGCAGCGTGTCGGGGCGCGTGAGGCCGGCGCCGTCGTAGACCGCGTCGAACGCCTCGCGGACCCGGCCCGCCAGCCCGTCGATGGCAGCGCGGACGAGGTGGCCGGTGGTGGTGGCGGTGGTCAGCCCGCCGATAACGCCCTTGCGGGTAAAGTCGCCGTGCGGCGCGCCCAAGCCTTGCAGCGAGGGCAGGAACCAGGCGCCGGCTGCGTCGGGGGTTTCGGACGCCAGCTTCTCAAACGCGGCATGGTCGGCAACGCCAAACGTCCGCCGCATCCAATCGAAGGCAGAACCCGCAGTGATTACCATGCCTTCCAGGCAGAACTTCGTGTTTCCGCCTGCCGACGACAGCACGAATGGCGGGATGGTCATGTTGACGAACTTCAGCTCGCCGCCGGTCGAGACGTTCAGCGTGCCGGACGTGCCGTAGGTGACCTTGCCGGCGCCCGGCGCCTCGCAGCCGTGGCCGAT
>CAMLRH010000309.1 GCA_946482375.1 uncultured Caulobacteraceae bacterium
ATGACGCCCCTTGCAGAGCGCGCCGACCGCCTCGGCGGAATCCAGCAGCAGGACAGCGCCGCGCCGCTCGCAGACCTCGCGAGTGGCCTCGACCTCGCAGACCTGCCCGTAGAGATCGACCGCGATGACCGCCCGCGCCTTGAGGCCCAAGGCCTCGGCCCGGTCGAAAGCTTCGTCCAGCAGCGCCGGATCCAGGCCCCAGCAGACCGCTTCGCAGTCCACGAAGATCGGCGTCGCGCCCTGATAGGCGATGGGCGCCACGCCGCCGATGAAAGTCAGGGTCGGCGAAATCACCGCATCGCCAGGCCCGAGGTCCAGCATGCGCAGCGCCAGATGCAGGGCGGCGGTGCCGGAAGAGACGGCGACGGCGTAGGGCTGGCCGATGTAATCCGCGAAGGCCTGCTCGAACCGCTCCAGCATCGGCCCGGCGGGCGCCACGTAGCCGGAGTCCATCGCCTCGAGCACCAGCTCGCGTTCCCGCGCGCCGGACTGGGGTGGAGAGAGGAATATGCGGGGGGTCGTCATCGGCTCTCGGTCGTCTCGCGTCGGGCGCCTTCGAACGGCGGCATGGTGGCGTGGCCTTCCGCCGAAATGGCCTCGCGGCGGAACACCCTTATCACGGTCAGCGCGATGATCTTCAGGTCAAGCCAGAAGCTGCGATGGTCTACATACCAGACGTCGAGGCGGAACTTCTCGTCCCAGGAGATGGCGTTGCGGCCGTTGATCTGCGCCCAGCCGGTCACCCCCGGCCGGACCTCGTGGCGGCGCGCCTGCTCAGGTGAATAGAGCGGCAGGTACTGCATCAACAACGGGCGCGGGCCGACGAGGCTCATATCGCCGTTCAGCACATTCCAGAGCTCCGGCAATTCGTCGAGACTGGAGGCTCGCAGGAAGGCGCCGAGCCTGGTCAGCCTCTGGGCGTCAGGCAGCGGACGACCGTCCGCGCCCATGGCGTTGCTCATGGTGCGGAATTTCACCATCTCGAAGGGGCGGCCGCCCAGGCCGGGGCGGACCTGTCGGAACACGACCGGCCGCCCTTCCCTGATCAGGATGACGGCCGCCACCGCAGCCATCACCGGCGACAGCGCTATCAGCCCCGCGGCGGCGGCGATGACGTCGAAAACGCGCTTGAGGAAGTCGCTCATGGGGGCAGCTAACGCGGGCTCAAGACCGTTACAAGGGACGCGCGGGGTTGCCGACCACCGTGGCGCCCGGGGGCACGTCCTTCGTCACCACGGCGCCCATGCCGATAACCGCCCCCTTGCCGATCCGCAGCGGCGCTCCCGGCTTGCCCTGCCGCAGGACGGCGCCGGTCCCGATGTAGGCATCGTCCTCGATGACGATGTTGCCGTTGCAGCAGACCTTCGGCGCGAAGGTGACGAAGTCGCCGATGACGCAGTCGTGGGCGACATAGGCGTAGATGTTGCAGTGGAAGTGGCGCCCGATCTTCGCATCGGCCGTGATCATGGTGTGATCGGAGAGGATCGCGCCTTCGCCGAGCTCGACGTTCGGGCCGACCAGCGCCGTCGGCGCTATCAGTCTCGTGAAGCGGCCGGCATGGGTCTCGGCGACCGATCTGCGCGCCTTCGCGTCGGCGATGGCGATGACGATTTCCGTCGCGTCCGGCCCCGCTACCACCTCGCGGCCGTGCAACGTGGACCCGATCTTGTCCGCCTCGTCGGAGGCGAAGACGACCGGCCCCCGCTCTCGCGCGGTGAAAAGAACCTCGCGGGCGAAACCGCCGAGCCCGTAGATGGCGATCGTCACGTCCTGTCTTTCCTTGTCCAGACCCGGCCTTTAGAAACCCGCGCACGCCAGCCCGCTGCAAACGTACAAGGTTTCGCTTCATGAAGGTAATGGTCACCGGTAGCGCCGGCTTCATCGGTTCAGCCACGACCTTGCGGCTGCTGGAACGGGGGGACGAGGTCGTCGGCGTCGACAACCTCAACGACTATTACAACGTCGATCTGAAGAAGGCGCGGCTGGCGCGCCATCTCGACCATCCGAACTACACCCAGCTTACCATCGACCTTTCCGACCGCGAGGCGATGGAGCGGGCCTTCGCCGAGCATCGGCCCAACCGGGTGATCAACCTCGCCGCGCAGGCCGGCGTGCGCTACGCGGCGATCAACCCGCACCCCTACGTCGCCAGCAACGTCACCGGCTTCCTGCACATCCTGGAGGGTTGCCGCCACAACGGCGTCGAGCACCTGGTCTTCGCCTCGACCAGCTCGGTCTACGGCGCCAACACCAGGATGCCGTTCTCGACGCACGAGAGCACCGAGCATCCGCTGACCCTCTATGCGGCGACGAAGAAGGCCAACGAGATGATGGCCCACTCCTACGCCCATCTGTACGCCCTGCCGTGCACGGGGCTGCGCTTCTTCACCGTCTACGGACCGTGGGGGCGGCCGGACATGGCGCTCTTCATGTTCACGAAGAAGATCCTGGCCGGCGAGCCGATCCCGGTCTTCAACCACGGCCGTCACAGCCGCAGCTTCACCTACATCGACGACATCGTCGAAGGGGTGATCCGCACGCTCGACAACCCGCCGGCCGGCGATCCCGACTGGAACAGCGACAAGCCCGACCCGGCGTCGAGCAGCGCGCCCTACCGGCTCTACAACATCGGCGCCGAGCAGCAGGTCGAGCTGCTGCGCTACATCGAGGTCCTCGAGCAGTGCCTGGGCCGCAAGGCCGAGCTGCAGATGCTGCCGCTGCAGCCGGGCGACGTGCCGGACACGCACGCCGACGTCTCCGACCTCGTCAGCGACGTGGGCTACAAGCCCCAGGTCACCGTCGAGGAGGGCGTTCGCCGCTTCGTCGACTGGTATCTGGGCTACAACGGCGTCCTCTAGGCGCCGCAGACAGGGAAGACTTAACGCATGCGCGTAGCGATGATCGGCACAGGCTATGTGGGCCTCGTCTCGGGGGCCTGCTTCGCCGACTTCGGCCACACGGTCTGCTGCATCGACAAGGACGAGGGCAAGATCCAGCGCCTGCGCGAAGGAATCATGCCGATCTACGAGCCGGGGCTCGACCAGCTGGTGGCGCAGAACGTGCGCGAAGGCCGCCTGTCCTTCTCGACCGAGTACGCCGAGGGCGTGAAGGGCGCTGACGCCGTGTTCATCGCCGTCGGCACGCCGTCGCGCCGCGGCGACGGCCACGCCGACCTGTCCTACGTCTACGCCGCCGCCGAGGAGCTGGCCGGCCTGATGGAGGGCTTCACCGTCGTGGTGACCAAGTCGACC
>CAMLRH010000310.1 GCA_946482375.1 uncultured Caulobacteraceae bacterium
TCATGCTGGCCCAGAGCCCCCAGGCCGGAAGCGCGAACGACGGCGCTGACGGAACGGTCGATACGCTGGTGGTGACGGCGCAGAAGCGCGAGGAGGACATCCAGGATGTGCCGATCGCGATCTCGGCGTTCACGCAGGAAGACCTGACCCGCAGCCAGGTGGCCGGTGGTCCGGACCTGATGACACAGGTGCCGAACTTCACCTTCACCAAGACGAATTTCAGCAGCTATTCGATCCAGATCCGGGGCATCGGCACCCAGGCGATCTCGGCCACGGTCGACCCGGCAGTTGCTGTGGCGTTCAACAACACGCCGTTCCTGCGCAATCGCTTCTTCGAGCAGGAATTCTACGACCTGGAGCGCGTCGAGGTGCTGCGGGGACCGCAGGGCACGCTCTATGGCCGCAACGCGACCGCCGGCGTGGTGAACCTGCTGAGCGCACGCCCCGTGAATTTCTTCGAAGCCAAGCTGTCGGGAGATCTGGCGAACTACAGTTCCTCGCGGTTGGAAGGCATGATCAACCTGCCCCTGGTCGACGGGAAGGCAGCCTTCCGCCTGGCCGGCGCCTGGACCAAGCGCGAAGGCTACGCCACCAACCAGATGACGGGCGAGCAGATCGACGGCCGCGACCTGTGGTCGGTTCGCGCCACTCTCGGCTTCGAACCCACCGACGCCATCAGCGCCTATCTGACGTTCGAGCACTTCCAGGAAGACGACGATCGCCTGCGCTCGGGCAAACAACTGTGCAAGAAGGCTCCATCGCCGACGGAAATTGGCGGTGTTCCCGTGCCGGAGCCCGAAGGCAGCGGCGCCTATGGAATACAATCCTACATCAGCCAGGGCTGTGAGGCGGCCTCGCTCTATTCGCCAGAGTCGTTCCAGACCCCCAACGCGCACGCCTTGCCCTACTACGGCGCGCTCTTTGACCTCGGCCTGCCGGTCAATCCGCGCATCGACCCATACCTGAGCGCAAGCCAGTCGCGCGATCTGCGGGTGATCGAGTCGAGCATCGAGCCTCGCTACAAGGCCGATACCGACATTCTGCACCTTCAGTTCAACATCGACCTGACCGACACCCTCACGCTGACCTCTGAAACGGCCTACAGCCGAGACTCGGTGTTCTCGACGCAGGACTACAACCGCTTCACCACCACACCGGGCGCCTTCGATCCCGACAGCTTCCAGGCCGACGGAATGCGGGAAGGGGTGCTCAGCGAGGATGGCGTCTATTGCGACCCCCAGCTCGGCTGCTCCGATCGCCTGCTCGCGGCTGACCTTTCAACCTCGGATTCGCAGCAATACAGCCAGGAACTTCGGCTCTCATCGGACTACGACGGCGCGTTCAACTTCAGTCTGGGCGTCAACTTCCTGCGTCATGACGCGATGGACAAGTACTATGTGTTCGTCAACACCCTGGGCATGTGGTCGGCGAAACGGTGGGGGGATTCGAACCCTCCGCCTTACGAGCCGGGCATATCTGACAACCGCGAATGCGTGCTCAGCCCCTTCGGCGGCAACCCCGACATCGTCTATGAAGTCGCAACCTGTATCTACATGGACCCCAATCCCATCGGCTCACTGAACGACCTGGGGCACAATTATTTTCTCAGTAAAAACCCATACCGACTGATCTCCTATGCAGCATTCGGCGAAATCTATTACAATATTACACCGACGCTGAAGCTTACGACCGGACTGCGCTGGACAGTGGACAAGAAGCACGCGCCAGAGGTTCCAAGCTGGCTGCTGGCCGGTGAATCCATCGGCTATCCGGTCGCCGGCGTGGTGGACCAGGAATGGCGCGAGCCTACGGGCCGGGTGACGCTCGACTGGAAACCGGATCTCAATTTCACTGACGAGACGCTGCTCTACGCCTCCTACGCGCACGGCTACAAGGCGGGCGGCGCCAACCCCCCGCGCCCGGTTCTGGCCACCTACGCCGACCTCGGCGCCGATCCGGAAGTACAGGACAGCTTTACGAACTTCCCCAAGACGTTCGAACCCGAATTCGTCGACGCTTACGAACTGGGAACCAAGAACGTCCTGTTGGACGGAAGAATGACGTTCAACGCCAACGTCTTTTATTACAATTACGAAGGCTACCAGATTTCCGAAATCCTCAACCGATCGGCCGCAAACCGGAACTTCGATGCCGAAATCTGGGGAGCGGAACTGGAGGTCGACTGGCGTCCGCTGGAGAATCTACGGTTCGGCTTCAAGGGCGGATGGGAACGCACCCGCGTGGCCGACGGGGAAAAGGTCATCGACCTGATGGACCGCACCGCCGGCGATCCGGACTACATGGTCATCAAGGCGTTTCCGACGGTGCCGTCGAACTGCATTGTCCCTGTTGATCTCATGGCGGACATCCTGGCGGGCGAAAGCACAGGAGTGGCCCATTCCAATATCTGCCTCATCTATCTCGGCGCTTACGGCGGGCCGTCGGCCTTCGACCTGGAAGGGGTTCCCAACAACGGCGAGGGTATCTTCAAGGACCTGGGCGGCAACGAACTGCCGAACGCGCCGGAATTCACGACCACGGTCACGGCCGACTACACCGTCCCGCTGCCGAATGGCTGGTTGATGGATCTTCATGCCGACTACTACCGGCAGTCGGAGGCCTGGTGGCGGATCATCAACGCCGATCCCTATGACCGGTTGAAGCCATATCAGACTGTCAATTTCGCGGCGATCTTCACCAACGACGACGCCGGCTGGAATGTGATGGCCTACGTCAAGAACGCCTTCGACGAGACCGCCATTACCGGAGCGTTCCTGAACAGCGACGACTCCGGGCTGACCACCAACGTCTTCCTCACCGATCCGCGCCTGTATGGTCTGCGCGTCACCAAGGCCTTCACGGGCGGGTCGTTCTGGGACGTGACGTCCGAGCGTCGCGAAGGTCCCTATCCTCTGACGGTGGAGTTGGGCGCGTCGGCTATCCAGACGCAAGCGTCGAACGACGTCTACCATCCCGATTTCATCGACGCCTTCACCTCGCTGGACCTGCCGTTCTCGCTGGGAACCCAGGAAGAGGATCTCGACTGGGGCGACCAGCGCGATGTCAGGGTCACCTATCGCCCGAACGCGGGGCCATGGTGGACAGCCGCCCAGGTGCGCTTCGGGCGCTCGAACGGCGACGCGGGCCTGGAGCGGAGCCACACTTTCCCCGGCGGCGACCTGCTGTCGCCCAAGGGCTAGCTGATCCTACCTCCCAATTTCGAC
>CAMLRH010000311.1 GCA_946482375.1 uncultured Caulobacteraceae bacterium
CCGGCACCACGCCGCCGCCGCAGACGCGGTCGAACTCCTCGACGCCGGTGACGATACGGGGCGGGGTTTCCGACTGGCTTTCAAGCGTCTCGAAAGCGAGGCCGCGCGTCTTGGTGGCCTTGGTCGGCGACAGCGCGCCGGGCGGGCGGGAGGTGACCTCCTCGACCAGCGAGTTCCAGGCGCCGCAAGCCGGGCATTGACCCGACCACTTGGTCTGGGCCCCGCCGCAGGACTGGCAGATGTAGACCGCCCCGTCGCGGGCCATGAGCGCTCCTGATTCGCCGAGGCTTTAGTCTACCCGCGATAGACCCGCTCGGCGCGGCGTCCGAGACGCAGCAGTATCTCGTAGCTGGTGGTCCCGGCGGCGGTTGCGGCGTCGTCCAGCAGGATGTTGGGGCCGAGGAGTTCGACCATGTCGCCGGCCTTGGCGTTGAGGCCGGTAACGTCGACCGCCAGTAGGTCCATGGAGACCCGGCCGAGCAGGCGGCGCTTCTCGCCCGCGACGAAGGCCATGCCGCGCGGATGGGCGGCGCGGGGAATGCCGTCAGCGTAGCCTGCCGCGACGGTGGCGACTTCCATGGGCTGGTCGGCGACGAAGGCGCCGCCATAGCCGACGCTCTCGCCGGAGGGGATGTGGCGGACCTGCAGGATCGGCGCTTCGAAGGTGGCGACGGTGCGGATGTCCGGATGGGGCGCCTCAAAGGGGCCGCCGCCGTAGAGGCTGACGCCCGGCCTCGCCTGATCAAACCGGAAATCTTCACCGAGGAAGCATCCGGCCGAGTTGGCGAAGCTGGCGCGGGCGTTCGGGAAGAGGGCGCGGACTTCGGCGAAGCGCTGCGCCTGCGCGGCGTTCATCGGATGGTTCGGGGTCGGGCCGCAGGCGAGGTGGCTCATGACGAGTTCGAACGGCAGGTCCTTCAGCCGCTCGGCCTCCTCGACGCGCACGCCCAGCCGGTTCATGCCGGTGTCGATGTGGAGCACGGCGGGCAGGGCGGGGCGCTCGGCGCGCCAGGCCTCGACCTGTTCGACGCTGTTCAGCACCGGGATCAACCGCGCAGCTTCCAGCCGTGCGCCGTCGAGGTAGCCGTCGAAGACGTAGATGACGGCGTCCGGGAAGATCGACCGCAGCGTCTCGCCCTCGTGGACTCGGGCGACGTAGAAGCTGCGCGCGCCTTCATCCCACAGGCGATAGGCCGCCTGCCGGGCGCCCAGCGCATAGCCGTCCGCTTTCACCACCGGCGCGACCTCGGCTCCCGCCGTCCGCTCGCGGATCACCGCGTGGTTATGCGCCAGCGCGTCGAGGTCGATGGTGAGGCGGGCGGTAGTCATTCTCCCTCCCCTTTATGGGGAGGGAAGACGAGGCGCCAGCCTCGTCGGGTGGGGGTGCGTCGGACCTTCCCCACCCGTCTCGCTTCACGAGCCACCCTCCCCATGAAGGGGAGGGAGAAGGCTATCGGGACTCGAACCGGCCTTCGCGGGCGAGGTTGCCGAACTTGGTCAGGTCGGCGTTGAAGTGCAGCTTCACGGTGCCGATGGGGCCGTGGCGCTGCTTGCCGATGATGACCTCGGCGAGGTTGTTCACCCGGTCCATGTCTTCCTGCCATTGCAGATGTTCGGGACTGCCTTCGCGCGGCTCCGAACGGCCGAGGTAGTAGCTCTCGCGGAACACGAACATGACCACGTCGGCGTCCTGCTCGATCGAGCCGGATTCGCGCAGGTCCGAAAGTTGCGGACGCTTGTCCTCACGATTCTCGACCTGGCGCGACAGCTGCGAGAGCGCGATGACCGGCACCGACAGCTCCTTGGCCAGCGCCTTGAGGCCCTGGGTGATCATGGAGACTTCTTGGACCCGGTTCTGCTCGCCGCTCATGCCGCCGGTGACGAGCTGCAAATAGTCGACGACCACCAGGTCGAGGCCGACGGAGCGCTTCAGCCGCCGCGCTCGCGCCGCGAGCTTGGAGATCGACAGGCCGCCCGTGGCGTCGATGTAGAGCGGCGACTCCTGGATCTCGATGGCGGCGTCGCGGACGCGGCCGAACTCGGAGGCGTCGATCTCGCCCTTGCGCAGACGGTCGGACGAGACGCCGGAGACGTCGGCGAGCAGGCGCATGGCCAGCTGCTCGGCGCTCATTTCCAGCGAGAAGAAGGCGACGACCCCGCCGTTGACGGTCTTGCGGCTGCCGTCCGGCTGCGGCTCCCAGGCGTAGTTGCGGGCGACGTGGAAGGCGACGTTGGTGGCCAGCGCCGTCTTGCCCATCGAGGGGCGTCCGGCGACGATCAAGAGGTCCGACGGGTGCAGGCCGCCAAGCTTCTGGTCGAGGTCGATCAGGCCCGTGGAAATCCCCGCCAGCCCGCCGTCGCGGCTGTAGGCCTCGGCCGCCATCTCGACGGCGCCGCGCAGCGCATCGGCAAACCCCACGAAGCCGGTCGAGGCGGTGCCGCTTTCGGCGAGGGTGTAGAGCTGCTGTTCCGCCTGTTCGATCTGGTCCCGCGCGGTCTTGTCGGGGTCGCCGGTCTGGGCCTCGGCGCTGATCTCGCCGCCGATGCGGATCAGGTCGCGGCGCAGCGCCAGGTCGTAGATGACGCGGGCGTAGTCGGGCGCATTGGCCGCCGGCGGGGCGCGGTCGACGAGGTCGGCGAGGTAGCGCAGGCCGCCCAGCTCCTCGAACGCCGGGTCGCGCTTGAACTCGTCGGCCATGAGGATCGGCTCGGCGAGCTGACCCTTGCGGATGTGGTTCTCCAGCGCCGTGAACAGCCGCTGGTGGAAGGGCTCGTAGAAGTGGCGGCCCTGTAGCTTGTCGATGATCCGCTCATAGGCGGCGTTGTCGTAGAGCAACGCGCCGAGCAGCGCCTGCTCCGCTTCGAGGTTCGACGGCAGGGCGGTGACGACGGGCTCGGACGGGACCGAGCGGAGATCGAGAGCGGGGACGACGGCCATGGGACGCGGAACTTAACAAAGGGGCTCATCTGGCGTGATCACATACGCCTGACGATAGGGGATGTTCTGTGTATGTTCCAGACGTGCCTGTGCATCTATTTCACGCCTGATCCATAAGCCGTCATCCCGGCCGAAGCGCAGCGGAGAGCCGGGACCCAGGAGTCACGGGCGCGGCCACTGGGTCCCGGCTCTCCGCGGCTGTGCCGCTACGGCCGGGATGACGGTGGTATGGATGGAAAAGAAAAGGCGCGGAGGTGGTCCGCGCCTTT
>CAMLRH010000312.1 GCA_946482375.1 uncultured Caulobacteraceae bacterium
TTGTTGTTCCCGCGGCCCCCTCAGCCCCCCCCGGGGGGGGTCCCCCCCGGGCGGGGGGGGGGGCCCCAAGTCCGCTAGCCCCCTTCGGCCCTTCGGGCCACTTCCCCAGAGGGGGAAGATCCACTCAAGCCGAGTCAGGTCTCGACCTGGCGCAGATCTCTGAGGAGAGGCATTGAAATGACCAAGCTCAACGAGCTTTCGCCCCGTGAGGGCTCCACCAAGGGCCGCATGCGCGTCGGCCGCGGCCCGGGTTCGGGCAAGGGCAAGACGGGTGGCCGCGGCGTGAAGGGCCAGAAGTCGCGGACCGGCGTGTCCATCGGCGGCTTCGAGGGCGGCCAGATGCCGCTGCACATGCGCATGCCCAAGCGCGGCTTCAACAACCCGTTCCGCAAGGAGTTCGCCGAGGTGAACTTCTGGCGCATCGAGCAGGCCATCGCGGCCGGCAAGCTGGACGCCAAGAAGCCGATCGACGCGCAGGCGCTGGTCGCCGCGGGCGTCATCCGCAAGGCGCGGGACGGCGTGAAGCTGCTCGGCAAGGGCGAGCTGAAGTCGAAGATCGAAATCACCGTCCACCACGCCTCGGCGGCGGCCCAGGCCGCGGTCGAGAAGGCTGGCGGCAAGCTTACCATGACCCGTCCGGCCAAGGCCGCCGAAGCCGAAGCCTGAGCGGCGGATGACAAGGGGAGCCTGCTCCCCTATCTGTCACACGCTTCCAAGATCGCGGGGAACTAGATGGCCTCGGCCGCCGAGCAACTAGCAGCCAACATGAACTTCGGCGCCTTCCAGAAGGCGACGGAGCTTCACAAGCGGATCGGGTTCACCCTGGTCGCGCTGATCGTGTACCGGCTGGGCACCTTCATCCCGATCCCGGGCATCGACCCGGGCGCCTTCGCTAACGCCTTCGCGGCGCAGCAGAAGGGCATCCTGGGCATGTTCAACATGTTCTCGGGCGGCGCCGTCGAGCGGATGGCCATCTTCGCCCTGAACGTGATGCCCTACATCTCGGCCTCGATCATCGTGCAGCTGCTGGGGTCGGTGTATCCGCCCTGGGAGAAGCTGAAGAAGGAAGGCGGGGAGGCGGGCCGCAAGCAGCTCAACCAGTACACCCGCTACCTGACGGTCGTGCTGGCGCTGTTCCAGTCGGCCGGTATCGCCTTTGGCCTGCAGAACTCGAATCCGCCGATCGTCGACAATCCCGGCCTCTTCTTCGTCGTCTCGACGGTCGTGACGCTGACCGGCGGCACGCTCTTCCTGATGTGGCTGGGCGAGCAGATCACCGCGCGGGGCGTGGGCAACGGCGTCTCGCTGATCATCTTCGCCGGTATCGTGGCGGCTTTGCCGGGCTCGGCCTGGGCCATGCTCGAACAGTTGCGCGTCGGCTCGGTCAGCGAGCTGACGGCGCTCCTGATGGTCGTCATCGCCATCAGCGCCGTCGTCTTTATCGTCTTCATGGAGCGCGCACAGCGGCGGTTGCTGGTCCAGTATCCCAAGCGACAGCAGGGCAACCGCATGATGGGCGGCGAAAGCTCCTTTCTGCCGCTGAAGCTCAACACCTCGGGAGTCATCCCGCCGATCTTCGCCTCGTCGCTGCTGCTGCTGCCGGCGACGGTGATGGGCTTTGTCGCCACGGCCGACCTGCCGCCCTGGGCCGACTGGCTGCCGGGCCTGATGGGGCAGCTGACCCACGGCCAGCCGCTGTTCATGCTGCTCTACGGCGCGCTGATCGTCTTCTTCTGCTTCTTCTACACGTCGATCGTCTTCAATCCGGACGACACGGCGGAGAACCTGCGTAAGTACGGCGGCTTCCTGCCGGGCATCCGGCCAGGTAAGCGCACCGCCGAGTACCTGGACTACGTGCTGACCCGTCTGACGGTGATCGGCGCGGCCTACATCACTGCCGTCTGTCTGCTGCCCGAGGCGATCATCGCCGAGACCGGCTCGACCAACTTCTACTTCGGCGGCACCTCGATCCTGATCGTGGTCTCCGTGACCATGGACACCGTCGCCCAGATCCAGTCGCACTTGCTCGCCCACCAGTATGAAGGGCTGATCAAGAAGTCGAAGCTGCGCGGTCGGGGCCGTTAGGGAGAGCAGGGGGCTATGAACGTCATCCTGTTCGGCCCGCCGGCGGCGGGGAAGGGAACGCAGGCCAAGCGCCTGGTCGAGACCCGCGGCATGGTCCAGCTGTCCACCGGCGACATGCTGCGCGCGGCGATCGCCTCGGGCTCGCCGCTCGGCCTGCGCGTCAAGGGCATCATGGAGAAGGGCGAACTCGTCTCCGACGAGATCGTCATCGAGCTGATCGAGGACCGGCTGGCCGAAGCGGAAGCCGCCGGCGGCGCCATTTTCGACGGCTTTCCCCGCACCGTGGCCCAGGCCGAGGCGCTGGATTCGATGCTGGCGCGCCGGGGTTCGAAGATCGACACCGTGCTGCGCCTGCGCGTCGATGAGGAGGCGCTGGTGCGCCGGATCGGCAAGCGTTTCGAGGAGGAAGGCCGCCCCGACGACAACCCGGAAAGCTTCCGGGTGCGCCTGGGCGCCTACAACGCCCAGACTTCACCGCTGCTGCCCTACTACGCGGGGCAGGGCAAATTGCAGGAAATCGACGGCATGGCTTCGGTCGACGAGGTCGCCGCCGGGATCGACAAAGTGCTAGACGGGGGAACGGTTTAGGGCGGAATCTGGCGTCTGCGGCATTGACGCAAACGCAATCTTCCCTATAACCGGCGCTTCCGCGAAAGGCGCGACCTCGCGCCGGCTCTTAGTGACGCTGAGAGCCGGGGCGCGTGTCGCGTTTCTACGCGTGTTAGGAGAATACCAGACGTGGCCCGTATCGCAGGCGTCAACATTCCGACGAACAAGCGCGTAGTCATCGCGCTGCAGTACATCCACGGCATCGGCCCCAAGAGCGCCCGCGACATCGTCTCCAAGGTGGGGATCGAAGAGTCTCGCCGCGTGAACGAGCTGACCGACGCCGAAGTGCTGCACATCCGTGAAGCCATCGACAAGGACTTCACGGTCGAGGGTGACCTGCGCCGTGAGACCGCCGTCAACATCAAGCGGCTGATGGACCTGGCCTGCTACCGCGGCCTGCGCCACCGCAAGGGCCTGCCTGTCCGCGGTCAGCGCACCCACACCAACGCCCGCACCCGCAAGGGTCCCGCCAAGC
>CAMLRH010000313.1 GCA_946482375.1 uncultured Caulobacteraceae bacterium
CGCCGACGGCGAGATCAAGCCGCTGTGGGACCTGTTCGTCGGCGGCGAGCGCTCGCTGTCGGGCCGGGTGATCACCGAGGGCACGCTGGGCGGCAGCCTGGCCGATCCGCGCATCAACGGGGTGGCGACCCTGTCGAACGGCGGCTTCGACGATGGGGCCACAGGCCTGCGCCTGCGCAACCTGGCGCTGGCCTCGACGTTCGAGGGCGAGAGCATCAACGTCGCCAGTGTCACGGCCACGGACGGCAATGGCGGCAAGCTGAGTGGGCAGGGGCGGATCAGCCTGGAGCGCGACGGCGTCAGCAGCTTCCGTCTCGAACTGCAGCGCTTTCAGCTGATCGACAACGACATGGCGACCGCCACGGCGACCGGTGTCGCCACCATCAACCGCGACGCCCAGGGCCGCGCCCAGCTGACCGGGGCGCTGACCATCGACCGCGCCGACATCGCCGCCGATCCGCCGACGCCGTCGGGCGTGGTGACCATGGATGTCGTCGAGATCAACAAGCCGACATCGCTCGAGCGCGGTCTGCAGGTGGAGGCCCGTCGCGGACTGGCCGTGGGACTCGACGTCACGCTGAAGGCGCCCCGGCGAGTCTTCGTCTCCGGCCGGGGCCTCGACGCCGAACTGTCGCTGGACGCACACGTGGGCGGCACGACGCGCAGGCCCGAGTTGTCGGGCGTGGCCCGGCTGGTGCGCGGCGAATACGATTTCGCCGGCAAGCGCTTCGAATTCGACGACGACGGCGCGATCTACCTCGGCAGCTCGGCGGACAAGATCAGGCTCGACCTGACCGCCACGCGCGCCGATCCCACGCTGACGGCGGTGATCCGTGTCCGGGGCACGGCGGCCGAACCGGAGATCACCCTGACCTCCAGCCCCGTGCTGCCGAGCGACGAGGTGCTGTCGCAGGTGCTGTTCGGAGCCTCCGCCTCGCAGCTCTCGCCGGTCGAGGCGGCGCAGCTGGCCTCGGCGCTGGCGGCATTGGCCGGCGGCGGCGGGTTCGACGTCATCGGCGGCCTGCGCGGGCTGACCGGCCTCGACCGGCTGACCTTCGGCGGCGGCGGAGAGGCGGGCGGACTGACCGTGGCCGGCGGCAAATACCTGACCGACGACGTCTACCTGGAGATCATCGGCGGCGGCCGCGAGGGGCCGGCCGCACAGGTCGAATGGCGCGTGCGGCGCAACCTCGCCATCGTTTCGCGACTCGCCGGCCAGGGCGACGCGAAGCTGTCGGTGCGCTGGCGGCGGGACTACTAATTCCCGTCATCCTCGGGCTCGTCCCGAGGACCCATGCGTGGTGCGCCAGCAGGAAAAGGCGGTGTTTATGGGTCGTCGGAACAAGTCCGACGATGACGCGGGGGGCGCGGCTCAGCTAGGTTGCCCTCATGCGTCTTATCCCCCAAGAGCGCAGCATCCTCGACCGCATCGCCGCAGACGGCGGGACTATCGTCCAGCGCGCGGTCGACTGGTGCGCGATAAACTCCGGAAGCCGGAACCTCGACGGTCTCGAAAAGCAGCGCGCGGCGCTGGTCGATGCGCTGGCCGCCTTGCCCGCCGCTCCGGTCGATGTGCCGCTGGCCCCCAGCATCGAAATCGGCGCCGACGGCCGCGAGAAGGAGCTGGCGCACCCGGCGTCCATCGCCGTGGTCGTGCGGACCGAAGCGCCGGTGCAGGTCGTGCTGACCGGCCACTACGACACGGTCTACCCGGCCGAGAGCCAGTTCCAGACGGTGCGGACGCGGCCGGACGGGGCCCTGCACGGGCCGGGCATCGCCGACATGAAGGGCGGCATATCGGTGATGCTGGCGGCGTTACAGGCCTTCGAGGCGCATCCCGAGGCGAAGAACCTCGGCTATCGCGTGCTGCTGTCGCCGGACGAGGAGATCGGCTCGACCGCTTCGGCGCCGGTGCTGGCCGAGTTCGGGAGGCTGGGCCACATCGGCATGACCTATGAGCCGGCCATGGGCGAAGGCGCGCTGGCGGCTGAGCGCAAGGGGTCGGGCAACTTCCATGTGCGGGTCACGGGCAAGGCGGCGCATGCGGGGCGCGACTTCGCCGCCGGGCGCAACGCCATCGCCGCGGCCGCCCGGCTCGCCGCGGTGCTGGATGCGCTGAACGGCCAACGCGAGGGGGTGACGATCAACGTCGCGAAGATCGACGGCGGCGCGCCGCTGAACATGGTGCCCGACAACGCCGTCCTGCGTTTCAACGCCCGCTTCCCGGACGAGGCGGCCTGCCGGTGGATGGAGTTCGCCGTCGCCGAGGCGCTCAAGGGCGAGCGTCGCGACGGCATCGGCGTCAGCCTGCACGGCGGCGTCACCCGCGCGGCCAAGCCGTTCAACGCCGCCCAGTCGCAGCTGTTCGACGCGGTGAAGGCGGCCAGCGCCCTGATCGGGCAGGACATCGGCTGGAAGCCGTCCGGCGGGGTGTGCGAAGGCAACAACCTGTTCGCGGCGGGCCTGCCCAATGTCGACACGCTGGGCGTGCGCGGCGGCGACATCCACTCCGAGAAGGAGTTCGCCTGGCCGGAGAGCTTCGTCGAGCGCGCGCAGCTGTCGGCGCTGATCCTCTGCAAGTTGGCCGGCGGCGAGATCGACGGGCGCGGCCTGCGCGCGGCGATGGAGGCGGCCTAGATGCTGGTCGTTCGCCCGGCGGGGATCGCCGATCTGGACGTGCTGATGGAGTTGGCCGTGCTGTCCGGCCGCGGCTTCACCAGCCTGCCCGAGGACGAGCCGACGCTGCGCCAGCGGCTGGCGCTGTCGGAGGCCAGCTTCGCCGGCGGCGTGGCCGCGCCCGAGGCCTGGTACACGCTGATGCTCGAGGACACCGACGATGGCGAGGTCGTCGGCGTCTGCGGGGTGAAAGCGGGCGTGGGGCTGAAGCGGCCGTTCTTCTCCTTCCGCGTGGTGACGCTGGCGCAGTCGTCGCCGGTGCTCGACCTGCGTTTCGACCACCGGGCGCTGGTGATGGTCAACGAGTGCGCCGGCTGGTCGGAGGTGGGCTCGCTGTTCCTCAAGCCCGAGCGGCGCAAGGGCGGCGCGGGGCGGTTGCTGGCGCAGAGCCGCTACATGCTGATCGGGGCCCAGCCGGAGAAGTTCGCCGAGATGGTGCTGGCCGAGCTGCGCGGCTGGTTCGA
>CAMLRH010000314.1 GCA_946482375.1 uncultured Caulobacteraceae bacterium
GCCGCCGGTTCCGGCACGCGGGCGAGCGCGGCGCCGATGGTCAGCGGGAGGAGGGCGATGATGAACCAGCCCATCGACTGCACCCCGGCGGCGTGACCGCTGCCGGCGACGGCCGCCAGGATGGGCGGCAGCATGAGCACGAAGATCATGCCGACGACATTGCCGCCCTGCCACCAGGTGTAGATCCGCGATCGCTGATTGTAGTCGGCCGAGAGAACGGCGCCCCAGGCCGTGTGGGCGAGGACGCCGATCGACAGGCCCGCATAGACCACGACGAGCCACAGCCACAGATACCCGACGCCCACGCCGGGCCGCGCCATGAACAGCATGTAGGTGGCGAGCATCAGCAACGGCGCGCTCAGCGCCAGCCACGGCCTGAACCGGCCCCAGCGGGTGCGGGTGCGGTCCATGACGCCGCCCATGATCGGGTCGAACAGGATGTCGAGGATCCGCACGCCCATGAAGGCAGCACCGACTGCCGCCAGCGGCAGGCCAAGCGCGTTCGAATAGTACTCCGGCAGATAGACGACGATCGGCAACCCGAGCGCAGCCAGCGGCAGGCAGGGGCCGGCGAAGGCGGCGAGGGTGGAGGTAGGCTGTCGGCCGGAGGTCATGAAGACTCACTTGAAACGCGCGTATGAAACGCCGCTCGCGGATAGGAAACCGCGAGCGACGCGTGCGCAAGTGAATCCGCTGTCAGGTTTAGCGGGCGGCGTAGAGCTGGCCGCGCGCCAGCCGGTTTCCGAGCCTGTCGAAGGTGTCTTCGGCGTCATCCCAGGTGGAGCTGTGCCGGGCCCAGGCGATGTCGCTTGCGTACCACTGGTAGCGGATGGGCGCGCGCGAGCCGTCCGGCGCGATGTAGGCGCCTTCGATGGTCGCGCCGCCGATGCCGAAGCTCTCCATGGAGAGGCCCGGCTGGCGGCTCATCTGCTCGAAGGTCGGACGGTTCGGCTTGGCGTCGACGATCACCAGCTCGTAGCGGCCCGCCTGGCCGGAGAGGCGGCTTTCCACCGACCGTTGCAGGTCGCGGGCGAGATGGTCGAGCTCGCGCTGGCCGTACTTTTCGGCCTTTTCCTGCAGCTTGGGTCCGATGGCGACGGAGACGGCGGGGGCTTGAGCGGCCGCGGCGCTGGCGACGCCGAGCGCGGCGGCAAGGGTCAATGCGGCGATGCGCATCGTGAAACTCCGAACTGAAGGTCCCTCGGTTGCGATTGTAGATGGGGAGGCGGGAGTCGTCACGCTATATGGCGAAGATGGCTTCCAGACCGACGATTCACCTCGTCACCGGCTCGACGGGCGCGGGCAAGACGACCTTTTCCATGCGGCTCGCCGAGCAGGAAGGTGCGATCCGGCTCTCCATCGACGAGTGGATGACGGCGCTGTTCGAGGCTGACCGTCCCGAGCCCATCGAGTTTGCCTGGATGATGGAGCGCGTGAACCGCTGCGAAGCGGTGATGTGGACTGTCGCGGTGGACGCCGCGCGGCATGGGGTTGGCGCGGTGATCGACTGTGGCCTGACGCGCGCGCAGCATCGCCGGAAGTTCGCGGGCCTGGCGGCTGAAGCCGGGCTGCCGGCGGTGCTGCACTGGGTCGACGTGCCGGTAGAGGAGCGCTGGCGGCGGGTCGAGCGCCGCAACGCTGAACGCGGCGAGACCTTCCGACTGGAGGTGACGCGGCCGATGTTCGATTTCGTCGAGACGCTATGGGAGCCGCCGTCGGCTGGCGAGATGGCCGAATTGAACGGGGAGAGGCACGGTTCGTGAGCCCCACGCGCCCGTGTCTATTTTGCGCCTAAGGAAGATTATCAGAAATTATAGCTAGGCGTTTCGGGCCATCAGGCCGCCATCCACCGGGATCACCGCCCCAGTGATGTAGGACGCCGCCGGCAAACAGAGGCTGACGGTGATGTGCGCCACCTCTTCCGGTTCGCCGTAGCGGCCGAGCGCCGTACGCCGCTTGGCGTAGATCGCCTTCTGTTCGTCGGGAATCCGTTCGGTCATGCCGGTGTTGATCGGACCCGGACAGATACAGTTCACGGTGACGCCTTCGCGGCCCAGCTCCACGGCCAGCGAGCGTGTCAGGCCCGTGATCCCGGCCTTGGCGGCGCTGTAGGCGCTGTGGCCGGCCGTGGCGCCCAGCGCTTCGGTGGAGGCGATGTTGACGATCCTCGGCGATTTCGAGCGCCGCAGGTGCGGCAGCGCCGCGCGGATCATGCGTTGCGTGCCCGTGAGCATGACGGCGATGCCGCGGTCCCAGGCCGCGTCATAGTCGGGCTCTCCGATGGGCTTGAAAATCGAAATACCGGCGTTGTTGACCAGCGCGTCGAGGCCGCCGAACCGGTCTACGATTTCCGTGACAACCTGCTGAACTCGCTCGCTAACCGAGACATCGAGCGCCCAGGCGTGAGCTTCGCCGCCTGCATCCCCGATGGCTTGGGCTACAGCCTCCGCGGCGCCCCCGTTGACGTCGGTGACCGCCACCTTGGCGCCCTCGGCCGCGAAGACCCGCGCCGTCGCCGCGCCCATGCCGCTGCCCGCGCCGGTCACCAGGGCGACAGAGCCCTTCAGTGAGCGGCTGAGCGTCGTCAGTCCATCGGCCATTCCAGCACCATTCCATCATATGCCGGCTCCACCCCAGCCGGAAGTTGCCCCCGCAAGTCGTTGTAATCCATGTCGATGTGCATGTTGGTCAGCACCGCGCGGCGCGGTTTCGCCCGCTCGATCCAGCTCAGCGTCCGCTCAAGATGCGCATGGGTCGGATGCGGCGTGAAGCGCAGCGCGTCGACAATCCAGATGTCGAGGTTCGCCAGCGCCTCAAACGCCTCGTCCGGAATCTCGCGCACGTCCGGCGAATAGGCCACGCCCCCGAAGCGGTAACCGACCGAGCGGATGCCGCCGTGGTCCTGGTCGAAGGTGGTCACCGGAATGGCGCCGTTGGGCCCCTGCACCGCCCACGCCTCCCCGTGCGCCGGGATGACATGCGGTTCGCAGATCGCCGGATAGCCGCCGACGGGTTCAAAGACGTAGCCGAATCGATTGGAAAGACTGGCGAAAGTCGCCGCGTCCATATGCGTCGGAACGCGCGCGCGCTGGCGCAGGAAGAAGGCCCGGATGTCGTCGATACCGTGCGCTTGGT
>CAMLRH010000315.1 GCA_946482375.1 uncultured Caulobacteraceae bacterium
CTTCAGCCGCCAGCCCGTGATGAAGATACGGTAGCAGGCGGCGAACAGGATCGCCGTCAGCACCGCGCTCAGCACCACGCCGATCCGAATGTCGCCGTCGGCGTGGCCGATGAAGCCGTAGCGGAAGCCGTCGATCAGATAGAAGAACGGGTTGTAGTGGCTGATGGTCGCGAATGGCTCGGGCAGGCGGTCGACGAGATAGAAGGTGCCGGAGAGGAACGTCATCGGCATGATGATGAAGTTGGTGATCCCCGCCAGGTGGTCGAACTTCTCCGACCACAGGCCCGTCACCACCCCAACCAGCCCCAGCAGCAGCGAAGCCACGACCGCGAAGTAGATCACCGCCCACGGGTGGGCGATCGACAGGTCCGTGAAGGGCAGCACCAGAATCGTCAGCGCCGTCACCGCCCCCACCACCACGCCCCGCGTCGCCGCGCCCAGCGTGAACGCCAGCACCTGCTCCAGCGCCGACAGCGGCGGGGTCATGAAGTCGCTCGTCAGCCCCATCATCTTCGACTGCAGCAGCGAGGACGACGAGTTGGCGAAAGCGTTGTTGAGGATGGCCATCATGATCAGGCCCGGCGCCACGAAGGTCCCGAACGCCACCCCCTCGACGCCCGGGCGGCTCGCGCCGACGGCGACCACGAACACCATCATATAGAGCAGCGTCGTCACCACCGGCGCGGCGACCGTCTGCATCCCCACCTTCCAGAACCGCCGCACCTCCTTGAGGTACAGGGTCGCAAAACCGGTCCAGTTGAAGCCGGCGTAGTCGCGCGGCTGCGGCGGGATGATCTGCTCGGCGGTGTCTCGCATGGCCCATAGGTGCGCCCGACATCGCCGCCGTTCAAGGCAAAGAAAGAGGCGGCGGTAGGGACCGCCGCCTCAGGCAAATCCGGTTCAGAGGGGACCGAAGCCGGAGAGACTTAGCCGCCGAAACCGACGGAGACTTTCACATAGGGGCCGTCGATGGTGCGGTCGTAGGATTTGGCCTCGTCGTAGCCCGCGTCGAGGACGTCGAAGTAGCGCTCCCACCGGTAGCCGGCGCCGACCTTGAAGCGCTGGACCTCGTAGGACAGGCCAAGCGAGACATCGAGCAGCGGGACCGTCGTGGAACTGGACCGGCTTTCGGGCGGCGGCGTCGACGTCGGATCGCCGACCAGCGGCATGGGCCAAGCCTGCAGCGCCAGGCCGCTGTAGTAGCCGCTGATCTGCTGGCCATCGAAGGACGTCTTCTGCTTGCCGAACAGCATCCCGCCGGTGATCGACCAGTCGAGGTCGACGTGGCCGATGTCGGCGCTGTCCCACAGGCGCGCCGCCGCGTCCCACGACAGCGCCGGACCGACGCCCTTGAATTCCCGCCGGGAATGCAGCCGCACGTCGTAGCCGTTATGGCCGGTGTAGGCGAAGCCCCAGCCATCGAACCAGTTCCAGTCGGCCAGCGAGCGGACCGAATAGTCGGCGTCCGACTTGAAGTCGCCGTAGCGGATGCCGGCGCTCACCCTCGACGACCCCAAGGAACCGAGGCCGACATCGCGGCCGACGTCGAAGTCGGCGATGACATGCTCTTCGCGTTCGTGGGCGGCCCCGGCCGACCAGTTGACCTGGCCGTAGAAGACCTCGGCGCCATAGCCCGGCGAGGCGGGGTTGCAGCGGATTTCGGCCAGGAAGGCGAGCGGGCCGGTCGTCGGGAAGGCGCACTTCTTGTCGGTGCGGTATTCGCGGTGCACGTCGGTCGTGGGGTTGTTGGTGCGGCCGTAGCGCAGCCCCATCGAAACCGACCACGCCGACGCCGCCGGTCGGTAGGTGATGCTGACCGAACGGCCGTCGCCCCAATCGAGCGGCCGGTTCTGGGCGTCGCTCACGTCCAGCAGCGGCGACAGCTCGGCCAGGCTCGAAGGCCGGAACACCTCGGCCGGCGCGTCCTGGCGCTGGACCATGCCCGCGATTTCCACGGTCAACGGATAGGGACCCGCATGGTCGGGGTCGGCTCCCGTCCACCACGGACCGCCGGTCCACGCCTTGGTCACCCGCAGGCCGTAGAGCCGGGGCTCGGTCAGGAAGACGTTGGTCGTCAGGCCGGTGTCGTCCGAGTTCAGGAACGAACCGGTGATGCTGTCACGGTCGAAGACATTCTTGACGTAGGCCATCACCTTCCAGCCGGCCTCTTCGTTGGTGAAGATCGCCGCCAGGTTCACGTTGGTGTAGGCCTTCAGCTTGTCATAACCCTCGGTGTTGAAGATCCGCGTCCAGGCCTCTGATTGATAATAGAGGTCGGTGTGCAGGGTCATCAGCCAGTCGGACGGCAGTGGCACGGTGTAGTCGGCCGTCAGCGTGGCCGTCCAATGCGGCGCGTTGGGCAGCTCGTTGCCTGACAGGTCCTTGGCGATCCCGGCCCCGTGGTTCGGCGCCGTGGCCGGATTCCAGCCCTCATAGCCTGGGTGGAAGTCCAGCGTGCTCCAGCCGGGAACGCCGACCTCCGGGTCTTCGACATAGTCCAGGCCGGTGATCGGATCGACGCCCAGCACATAGGCCAGTTCGCAAGGACCGGGCTGACCGCTGCCGCGCTGGCCGATGTCGGTCAGGACGAAACTGGTGTTGGTGACGTCGCCCATGAACAGCTCAGTCGGGATGATGCAGTTCGACGGGAAGGTCGGGAACGGCCGCACGACGCTCCAGTACGGATCGCCCGCGGTGCGGTCCATGATGTCGATAGCCTCTTCGCCGTCGGCGACGCGGGTATTCTCGTAGCCGCCTTTCAGGCCGATGCGCAGGTTCTCCATCGGCCGCCAGTCGGCCTCCAGTTCGGCGCCCCAGACGCGGGCGTCGAAGTTGTAGTTGACTGCCGAGCGGTTGATGATCTGCGAGATCTGGTAGCCCTTATAGTCATAGTAGAAGGCCGCCAGGTTCACCGTCAGCCGTCCGTCCAGCAGCGTGTTCTTCGAACCGATTTCGAACGCGTCGATGAATTCGGCGTCGAAGGTCTTGGGATGGGTCGCCGCCACCAGGGCCTCGGCCAGCGTCGGGTCGGCGCCGCAGAAATAGCAGACGACGCCCGGCGCCGGCGGGTTCATGCCGCCGGCCTTGTAGCCGTGGGCGTAGGAGCCGTAGAGCAGCGTCTCGTCGGTG
>CAMLRH010000316.1 GCA_946482375.1 uncultured Caulobacteraceae bacterium
GACGGCCGGGTCCGCCTCTACGGCGAGCTTGGCCACGCCGCCGCCCGCGAGCGCGCCATCCGCCGCCTGGAAGCCTTCGTCGCCGGCGAAGGCGGCCGCAAGCTCGCGCCCCTGCGCCGGCTGGAAGAGGCCATGGCCGGCGGCGAGCTCAAGGGCCTGGCGCGCGGCGTCTGCCACCGCCTCGTCGAAGCCGGCGGGATCATCGACCGCCGCCCGGTCGACGCCGACCTCAAGGCGCTCAGCCAGCACGAGCGGCGGACGTTGCGATCGCTGGGCGTCCGTATCGGCGCCTTCAGCGTCTTCCTGCCGGGCCTGCTGACGCCCGAAGCCATGGCCCACGCCTCGGCGCTGTCCGATGCGCCCGAAGCGCGCGGTCTGCGCGCCGTCGCTGGGCGGCTGGTACCGGTGGAGAAGCTCGAACGCCTCGACGAACTGCTCCGCGCGGGCCGCATGAGCCTCTCCGACCAAGCCCGCGAGGAACTGGGCTGGAGCGCTTCCGAAGCCAACGCCGTCCTGCGCGACCTCGGCTTCGCGCCCGCGAAGAAGGGCGAACCCGTCGTCTGGCGTCGCCGCACGCCCGCCAAGCCCGAACAGCCCACCAAGGCCCCCGCCCACTCCCCGTTCGCCGCGCTGGCCGCGCTCAAGGCTCCGCCGCCCCGCAAGCGCCGTCCGCGACGGCGCAAGGTTCGCAGCCAGTGAGTTGCGTCCTTCGACACGCGCCCCTCGACAAGCTCAGGGCGCTCCTCAGGATGACGAACTCAGAGCCCGTCATCCTGAGCAGCGCCGGAACGGCGCGTGTCGAAGGACGAACCACGCAGGGCCGCGCCGATGTCTGACGAATCGTGCCGCGCGGACGTGTGGCTGTGGCGGGCGCGGTTCTTCAAGACCCGTTCGCTGGCCGCCCGCTTCATCGACGAGGGCCGCGTGCGGATGACGCGCGGGGGCGTCGAGACCCGCCTCGACAAGGCCTCCCGCGCGCTGAAACCCGGCGACGAGATGGTCTTCGCTCTCGGCGGACGCCTCATCCACGTGCGCATCGAAGCCATGGGCGAACGCCGCGGTCCGGCCGCCGAAGCGCGGACCCTCTATTCGCCCTTGCAGGAATCCTGACTTGCTCAGCGCGGCCAAGCCGTTGACAAGGCGGCCGCTTCTCCCGAAATAGCCGCGCCCGACCGGGGGGCCGACCTAGAGCCACTGATGACCTACATCGTCACCGACGCCTGCGTAAAATGTAAGTTCATGGACTGCGTCGAGGTGTGTCCGGTGGACTGCTTCTATGAAGGCGAGAACTTTCTGGCCATCAGCCCGGACGAGTGCATCGACTGCGGCGTCTGCGAACCCGAGTGCCCCGTCGACGCCATCAAGCCCGACACCGAGGACGAGCCCGACGGCAAGTGGCTGAAGATCAACGCCGAGTACGCCGCCATCTGGCCGAACATCACCGTCAAGGGCACGCCCCCGGCCGACGCCGAGGAATACGAGCGCGAGACCGGCAAGTTCGAGAAGTACTTCTCGGAGAAGCCCGGCAAGGGCTCTTGACGCAGCGCAGCATCGAAACCCGAGCTTTGCAGTAGGGTTCGGCGCAACCCTTTCATTGTGCTCAATTTTGTGCTAAGTATCGCACCGCACGTGACAGAAGCGGCAGTGTCGCTCCGGCCACGTTTGGTCACACTGGAGAGCCGGCGAGCCCGGCGCGCCAACTCAAGGCGAAGGTTGCCCTAGAGTTTACTTCCATCCGGACGGCGGGCCCCGCGGTGCTTTTTCGCGGCGGTGCGGTTTTGGTCCGGCTGGTGATGGCGAGTGAAGAAAGAAAGAGGTCGTAGATGAGCAAGAGCGGTCTGGAATTCTCCGTCGGCGATCACGTGGTCTACCCGGCGCACGGCGTCGGCACGATCGTGGCCGTCGAGACGCAGGAAGTCGCCGGTTACGCCCTCGAGGTCTACGTCATCACCTTCGACCACGAGAAGATGACCCTGCGCGTGCCGACCAAGAAGGCCGTCACGTCCGGCCTGCGTCCGCTCGCCGAAGGCAACGTTGTCTCCCAGGCCCTGACCACCCTGAAGGGCCGCGCCCGGGTGAAGCGCACCATGTGGTCGCGCCGCGCCCAGGAGTACGAGGCCAAGATCAACTCCGGCGACCTGATCTCGATCGCCGAGGTCGTCCGCGACCTGCACCGCGCCGAGAATCAGCCGGAGCAGTCCTACTCCGAACGCCAGCTCTATGAGTCGGCGCTCGACCGCATGGCCCGTGAGGTCGCCGCTATCGAGCGGATCGACCGTGAAGCCGCCATCGGCATCCTGACGAAGTCGCTGGTCAAGGCGGCCTAGAACCCGATCATCGGAACCGGGCGCGGTGGCGGACGTTGCCGTACCCGGTGGGTTGCGTCCCGGGGGAAGGCCGAATGTCCGATAACTCCAGTCTGAACGGCCTCAAGGTCCTCGTCGTCGAGGACGAGATGCTGGTCTCCATGCTGGTGGAGGACATGCTGGCCGACCTGGGCTGTCAGGTCGTCGGCCCCGCCGCCGAGCTGGACGAGGCGCTGAGCCTCGCCGAAAGCGCCGACATCGACCTCGCCCTGCTCGACGTGAACCTGGGCGGCAAACCGATCTTCCCCGTCGCAGACACGCTGAAGGCCCGGGGCGTACCGTTCGCCTTCGCCAGCGGCTATGGCGAGGCGGGCCTCTCCGAAGACCACCGCGGCGCCGCGGTCCTGCAGAAGCCCTTCCGCGAGGCTGACCTGGCGAAGGCGCTCCGCGGGTTGGTCGCCTAAAGCCCTTTCCCCTGGATGGGGGAAGGGGTTGGGATGGGGGTGGAAGCGCTTCAGGCAAACCCACCGGCATCCACGCCGTGCAAACCGAACCCCATCTGAGTAGCGGATAGGGCGCCACCCCCATCCCCGCCCCTTCCCCCATCCAGGGGGAAGGGAGTTAGCGTTCCCCCGGCGCCAGCGCCTTTACCGATAGCGCGTGGACGGGCCCGGCGAGTTCCTCGGCCAGCGCCGCATGGACCATCCTCTGGCGCGCGACCCGGTTTACCCCGGCGAACGCGTCCGACTCGATCACCACGGTGAAGTGGCTTTCGCCGCCCTCGCGATGGCCGGCGTGACCGCGATGCTTCTCGCTGTCGT
>CAMLRH010000317.1 GCA_946482375.1 uncultured Caulobacteraceae bacterium
AGAACATCTTCGACGACACGCCGATCACCGACGCCTTCCTCAACTCGGACGACACCGGCCTGACGACCAACGTCTTCGTCCTCGACCCGCGCCTCATTGGCCTGTCGATCAGGAAGGGCCTCTAGTTCGGCTTCATCCCCTTCGGAGCCGATCAAGGCGGCGGGCCCGACACCCGCCGCCTTCTTTCGTCTAGCCCCTCAGCGGGACCACCATCGAGGAGCCGAAGTCGAAGACGATGGGGTTCTTAACGAACGGAACATCGACGGTGTAGCCGTAGGCCCAGGTCAGCCGGGCGACCTGACCGTCCTCGTCCCCGACGTCTTCCGGAGCCATGGTGATGGTCACGTCGTCGGGGTTGGCGGCGTTCAGGTCGTCGAGCACCGCGGTCTGGATTTCGGTTTCTGTAGTATCGGGGTCGATGATGATCATGCGCGTTGCGCGCTCGACGGCGTGGCGCACCTCGGCCCCGCAGTAGAACGCCCACCCGACGTTGAGGATGCCGATCACCAGGGTCATGAACACGGGCATGACCAGCGCTGTTTCCAGCGCCGCCGCGCCCGACTCGGGGCCCCGCCGCTTCACCACGTCCGCACCTCCTGCCGGGCGGTGATGGTTCGATCCGTGCCCGTGAAATCGGCGTAGCTCATCGTCGCGGTGATGGTCGTGGCCTTCTCCGGATAGTCGCCATCGGACTCGCAGATGGAGTCGCAGACGGCCGTAATCGAACCGCAGAGACAGGCCTGGTTCACCGTGACGTCCGCGCCTTCGGGCATGTTGTCCCAGGCGGCGACTACGGCCGCGTCGATGGCGGCGGTGTCGTCGGCGCTGATCGTCATCGCATACTGGGCCCCGGCGCTGACGGCCTGGCTCATCTTGTTGTAGGCCAGGATCAGCCCGCCCATGGTGGCGATGCCGACCAACACGGCGGCGACGATCGGCGCGATCAGGCCGAACTCGACCGCCGCCGCGCCGCTGTGATCGCGAGCAAATCTACGCATGGCCTACCCGATCAGCCGCACGGCGCTGCCGGCCTGGATCGGCTCGAGGCCATAGGTCGTGCAGTCCACGTTGAAGTGGGTGTTGCCACCCCACTTCACCGTCGCGGCGACGATCTGAGTGCAGCCGCCGTTGCCGGAGAAGTTGCCGGTGTATTCGACTTCCTGCTTGGGGAAGTAGATCGCGCCGGTCAGCTTGGAGGTCGGGGTGCCGTTGAACTTGCTGATCCCGCCGGCGCCGCTGGTGCGCGAACCCATGAAGAGCATGCCCTTGTAGGTTCCGGTGGTCGGCGCGGCGAGGTTGATGGTCGCGGTGCCGTTGAAGTCGACGGTGGCGCCGTCGAGCAGCACGAAGGTGACGTTGCTGCCCGAGACGACGGAGTTTGCGTTGATCTTCAGCGAGCCGCCTTTGATGACGTAGATGCCCTCGGCGAGAGTCTGGGTGCCGCTGATGTTGACGCTGCCCGTCCAGCAGCCCGGCGAAAGCCCGCTGCCCGAGTGGGCCGTGCAGTTGGTCGCCTCCGGGTAGGGCACATTGCGGTACGGGTCGGCGGCCGGAGGCTGGCCGCCGGACATCGACGTGCACTGGGTCAGTTCGACCGTGGCGCTGTCGGCCACGTTCGAGCCGCCCACGGACATGATGCACGGTGCAGTGACGCTGGCGGTGCCCTCAACGGTGACCGCCTCGTTGTCGATCGAGTTGGACATCACCACGCAGCCGTCCATTTCGGCGTCGGAGCTGCCCGTGAAGGTGATGGCTTGCGCCGCCGACTTGTCCAGCGCCAGCACGCAGGCGTTGCCGGCGGTGCTGTAGGCGGCGGAGGCCTTCACACGGATCAGGATCGGGTCCTTGCCGAACAGGGCGGTGAAGCCGCGCGGGATCTCGCGGGTCAGCACGGCATCGACGCTGTTGGTTTCGTCGGTCTCCAGCGTCGAGGGTGTGGTGATCTCGATGTCGCCTTCGGCCACGTCGAAGCCGTTCTCCGTGGCCATGGCCGTAGCCTTGGCGAGAGTGGCGTCTTCGTTGGATCCGGCGCGCTGCTCCAGCGCGGCGGCGAAGGCGGCGGCGTCGGCCGCCTGCTGCAGGCGAAGCTGCTGATAGTACCAGTAGCCGGTTTCAACGCCGAGGCCCGCCCCGCCGATGACGACCGGCATGGTCAGCGCGGCCATGACGGCGATGTTGCCCTTCTTGTTGGCCCAGAATTTCATGGCTGTCCTCGCGCCCCCTTTCACGGTTCGCGCGGCGAGGATCGGACAACGACGTTTAATTGTGGTGATCGAACAGGGTGAATATTGGTTAACCGCCCCCGCGCCCTTGCGACAAAACGTCTGTTCGCGGATCGTGGTGGCCCGAGGGAGAGCGCCCATGGCCGCATCGAACCTGCTGCAGATCGAGCCCCTGACGCCGGCTGTCGGGGCGGTGCTGCGCGGCGTGAACCTGGCCGAGCCCGCCTCCGACGGCCTGATCGACGACATCCGCCAGGCTCTGTTGAAGCATCAGGTGATCTTTTTCGAGGATCAGGACCTCACCCCGACCCAGCAGCGCGACTTCGCCGCCCGCTTCGGCGAGCTGCACGTCCATCCGCTCTACGACACGGACAACCAGCACCCGGAGATCATGGTCATCGACAACCACGTCGATAACCCCACCGACAACAACTTCTGGCACACCGACGTCACCTTCATCGAGACGCCGCCGATGGGGGCGATCCTGCATGCGAGGCAGCTTCCTCCCGTGGGTGGCGACACGATGTGGGCCTCGATGACGGCGGCCTACCGGGCGCTGTCCAAGCCGATGCAGAAGTTCCTCGAAGGCCTCGAGGCGGTGCACGACTTCGCCTACGCCTTCACGCCGCAGGGCCTGGCCGGGTCGCAGGCCGGGGCGGAGCGCTATGCCAAGGCGGTCGCGCAGAACCCGCCGGTGATCCACCCGGTCGTCCGCACGCATCCCGAAACGGGCGAACCCGGCATCTTCGTCAATTCGGTTTTCACCAGCCGCATCAAGGGTTTGCGGCGCGAGGAAAGCCGCGCGCTGATGGATTTCCTCAACCGCCACATCCAGCAGCCGGAGTTCGTGGTGCGCTGGCGCTGGACGCCGGGGGCCGTCGCCTTCTG
>CAMLRH010000318.1 GCA_946482375.1 uncultured Caulobacteraceae bacterium
CTCTTCCACCGGCTCCTCGGCGCGGGGCAAGGTGACGCGGGCGAGCGTGCGCGTGGCGGGGCTCATGGTGGTTTCCTTGAGCTGCGCCGGCATCATTTCGCCAAGGCCCTTGAAGCGGCCGATCTCGGGCTTCTTGCCCTTGAACTCGGTGGCCAGCAGTTCGTCCTTATGGGCGTCGTCGCGGGCGTAGATCGTCTTGCCGCCGTGGCTGATGCGGTAGAGCGGCGGCAGGGCGAGATACAGACGGCCCAGCCTGATCAGCTGCGGCATCGTCCGGTAGAAGAAGGTGATCAAGAGGCTGGCGATGTGGGCGCCGTCGACGTCGGCGTCGGTCATGATGATCACGCGCTCGTAGCGCAGGTCATCGTCCTTGAACTTCGAGCCCGTGCCGACGCCGAGCGCCAGCAACAGGTCGGATAGCTCCTTGTTGGCCGTCAGCTTGTCGCCGGTGGCCGAGGCGACGTTCAGGATCTTGCCGCGCAGGGGCAAGATGGCCTGGGTGCGGCGATCGCGGGCCTGCTTGGCCGAGCCGCCGGCGCTGTCGCCTTCGACGATGAAGAGTTCGGTGCCGTCGGTCGCCTGGCCTGAACAGTCGGCGAGCTTGCCCGGCAGGCGCAGCTTGCGGGTGGCCGAGGCGCGGGCGACCTCCTTGTCCTTGCGCTTCTTCAGCCGCTCCTCGGCCCGTTCGACGACGAACTCGAGAAGCTGGGCCGCGGCCTTCGGCGATCCCGCCAGCCAGTGGTCGAAGGGGTCGCGCAGTGCGTTCTCGACCAGCCGCTGGGCCTCGGATGACGACAGCCGCTCCTTGGTCTGGCCCTGGAACTCGGGGTTGCGGATGAAGACGCTGATCAGGGACCCGGCGTTGGCGATCACGTCCTCCGCCGTGATGATCGAGCCGCGCTTCTCGTTGGTCAGCTCGGCGTAAGCCTTCAGCCCCTTGGTCAGCGCCGCGCGCAGGCCGGCCTCGTGCGTGCCGCCTTCGGGTGTGGGCACGGTGTTGCAGTAGGACTGCATGAAGCTGTCGGCCTCGCCGAAGCCCTCCGGCGTCCAGGTGACGGCCCACTCCACCGCGCCGCCGTCGTCCTTGCGTTCGATGCGGCCGGTGAAGGCTTCGGGCGTCACGGTCGCCACCCCCGCCACCCGTTCGGTCAGGAAGTCGGCCAGACCGTTGGGGAAGTGGAAGGTGGCTTGCGGCGGCGTCTGGTCGTGGATCAGCGACGGATCGCAGGACCAGTGGATCTGCACGCCCCGGAACAGGTAGGCCTTCGAGCGCGCCATGCGGTAGAGCCGTGCCGGCTTGAAGGCGGTGTTGTCGCCGAAGATCACCGGGTCGGGCAGGAACTTCACCGAGGTGCCGCGCTTGCGCGACGATCCGATCAGCTGCAGCCCGCCGATCGGCTTGCCGCGCGAGAACACCTGGCGGTGCTCATTGCCGTCGCGCCAGACGGTGACTTCCAGCCGCTCGGACAGGGCGTTGACCACCGACACGCCCACGCCATGCAGGCCGCCGGAGGTCTCGTAGGCCTTGCCCGAGAATTTCCCGCCCGAGTGCAGGACGGTCATGATCACTTCCAGCGCCGATTTGCCGGGATGCTTGGGGTGCGGGTCGACGGGGATGCCGCGGCCGTTGTCGAAGACCGTCAGCGCGCCGTCGGCGTCGAGGGTGACCTCGATGGATTTGGCGAAGCCCGCGACCGCCTCGTCCATGGCGTTGTCGAGGACTTCGGCGAACAGGTGGTGCAGGGCGCGTTCGTCGGTGCCGCCGATGTACATGCCGGGCCGCTTGCGGACGGGCTCCAGCCCCTCCAGCACCTCGATGTCCTTGGCCGAGTAGCCGGTGGCGGCGATCTTGGGGTCGGGACGCGGCTCATGCGGGTCGGCAAGCGGGGAGGCCGGCGGCGGCGCAAGCGCGGAGTCGGCGAATAGGTCCGGTTCGAGAGCGGCGGCGCGTTTGGACATGGGGAGAAACTGGTACGATTCGTAATCTGCTTAGCACAGGGGTGGAACCGGCTC
The DNA here is from genome assembly GCA_946482375.1 of uncultured Caulobacteraceae bacterium. Next base: position 2,014 of record CAMLRH010000318.1, read on the forward strand.
TCCACAGATAAGGTTCAGCGGGAGAACCGGAGCTTCGCCATGCGTCGCCTGATCCTCGTCCTGACCGCCGCCATCGGCCTCGCGGCCTGCGAGCCGGTCCCGCCCGGACCCTATCCGCCGCCGCCGACCTATCCACCGCCGGGCGCTTCGGGCGGCATCTGCGGCGGGATCGCGGGCTTCCAGTGCAAGGTGGCCGGCGACTACTGCGTCATGCCCGACGGTCAGTGCCGCATGCCGGACGCCGCCGGGACCTGCCAGCCGCGGCCGCAGGTTTGCACGCGTGAGTACCGGCCGGTGTGTGGCTGTGACGGGCGTACTTACGGCAACCCCTGCGAGGCGAAGGCGGCGGGGACGTCGATCTCCTACGAGGGACAGTGTCGCTGAAACCCTTCTCCCGCAAGGGGAGAAGGCCAAAGAAAAAGGGCCGGAAGATCGCTCCTCCGGCCCTTCAATCGTCTCAGCGTTCGCTGACTAGCACTTGAAGTACATGTCGAATTCGACCGGGTGCGGGTGCAGCTGCAGCCGCATCACCTCTTCCATCTTCAGCTCGATGTAGCTGTCGATGAAGTCGTCATCCATGACGCCGCCCTTCTTGAGGAAGGCGCGGTCCTTGTCGAGGCTCTCGAGGGCTTCGCGCAGCGAACCGCAGACCTCGGGGACCTTCTTCTGCTCGCGCGGGGGAAGGTCGTAGAGGTTCTTGTCCATGGCCTGACCCGGGTCGATCTTGTTCTCGATGCCGTCGAGGCCGGCCATCAGCAGGGCCACGAAGGTCAGGTAGGGGTTGCCCATCGGGTCGGGGAAGCGGCACTCGATGCGCTTGGCCTTGGGGCTGTCCACGTGCGGGATGCGGATCGAGGCCGAGCGGTTGCGCGAGGAGTAGGCCAGCTTCACCGGCGCTTCGTAACCGGGCACCAGGCGCTTGTAGCTGTTGGTGGTCGAGTTCGAGAAGGCGTTGATCGCCTTGGCGTGCTTGATGATGCCGCCGATGTACCACAGGCACATGTCGGACAGGCCCGCGTACTTGTCGCCGGCGAACAGCGGCTTGCCGCCCTTCCAGATCGACTGGTGCACGTGCATGCCCGAGCCGTTGTCG